>JAJFUY010000291.1 GCA_021372185.1 Chlamydiales bacterium
GCACAAATGATGAGCAAAAATCCACATAGTGACTCTCTAAAGACACTGCACGCCCCATGGGACCATAACAAAAACAGCATCTGGCTTGCCTCTACAGTACGCATATGCCGTAATATAGAAAAGTGTAAGTTCCCTCAAAAACTAGAACAGGAACGCAAAAACCACCTTTTAGAAATCACGAGTAAAGCAGCTTTACAAGCGCCAGGGTTTGACAACCCCTATCTACTTAAAGCCGATAAATTAACTGCTGCTGAAAAAGAATTTCTTATTGAACACTTTTTATTATTTGAAGGCTTTCAAGAAGCAAGAGACGGCTCTGCCTTTTGTCTTGATGCTAAAGGCGAAACCATAGTTATTTTTAACATCAAAGAACATGTGCAAATTCAGTGCACAGACTGTTCTGAAGATATTGAAAATGCCTGGACGCGTGCAGTTGCTATAGAGGAACAAATTGCCAAAGAGAGCACCTTTGCCTTTTCAGATAAATTTGGATTTTTAACAGCAGAGCCTACACACTGCGGGACGGGCCTTTTAGTGTCGGCCTACTTACATGTACCGGCATTAATTCATAAACACACCCTGACAGACCACCTAGAAAAAGAAAAGTCATTAGGCATCGTGTCATCAGGCCTTCAAGGAAGCCCAGATGACCTTGTAGGGGATATCCTTATGGTTCGCAATGTCCAGACACTAGGGCTTAATGAAGAATCCATAATTTCAGGCATCAGAAATACGGTATTACGACTTATTGTAGCCGAAAAAGATGCCAGGTCTTCGATAAAAAATTCAGCTGACGCAACATTTAAAGATCACATCAGCCGAGCTATTGGCCTCATCAAACACTCATACAAACTTGATGCACAAGAAGCTTTGAGCGCCCTTAGCTTTATCAAACTAGGCTGTGAGATGGCTTGGGTAAAGGGAATAACAGTAGAAGAGGTTAACACCCTCTTTTTTGAATCAAGAAGAAGCCACCTGACCTACCTACTAAAGGAAACCAACCAAAATACCGACATAGCAGTCCGTCGAGCCGAATACCTCAGAGACAAAGGCAAAGACCTTGCCTTCACACTATAACTTGATTGAGAACAGATTACAATTGTCATAGAGCCCTTCAGGGCGACTGAGAGAAGCCCACCGTGACCGTAGGGAACGGTGGGAATAAAATAAAAAAAGAAATAGAGCCCGATTGAGGGCGATTGATCACGAGTGATTCAATCGCCCTCAACCGGGCTCTATGGGCCGTTACAACTTACCCACCGTTCCCAGCAGTCACGGTGGGCTTTGTCCTGTCGTCCTAACGGACTCTAAAACAAGACTTGTTTTATTTTTACAACTACGAAATAACGAAAATTAAGCAGCGGCTTTGAGGCGGGCTGTTAAGCGTGCTTTTACGCGGCTTGCTTTATTTTTCTTGTAGATGCCTTTGTTTACACCTTTGTCAACGAGGCTTGATACTTCAGAAAAACAGGTCATTTGTTGTTCTTTTGTACCGCTCTTAACGCATACTAAAAATGCCTTCACACAGCTACGAAAACGTGAACGGAACGCCTTATTCTGCTCGCGGCGCTTTTCGCTTTGCTCTTGGCGTTTTAGTGGTGTTAAACGCTTAACTTTTTTAGCTTCTTTGTCTTTTTGGTCTGCTGCCATTTGATACCTTAATAGTTACTACATGTTTATTTTCCCAAAATGATACTAAAAAGTGTTGATTTTTCCTATCATTTTTCCCATACTGCTGTTTTTAGACAAAAAAACGGCTGTAAGGAATTTCATGGCAGTTACCATTGTCAGTTGCTACTTTTTACCTTTTCTCTTCTTCTTTTTTGCACAAATCGCCTTCCCCAAATCAATTTTAGCCTGTGTTCTGGGTATTGCTGCCTTAAGCGTAAGCTGCATTATACTTTATGTTTTAATGCTCGATCAGAAGAAATTACCAGAAAATTTTGTGCCAGAAGTGTATCCACCGCTTAAAAGTGAACAACCAATAGCGCCCCCTCAAGCAGTTATTGTAGCAGAAAGTAAACCGAAAATTTCTTACCAGCAAAAATCACCCATACTCGCTAGCGCCAAAACTGCCCTTACAGCTCGCCCTCAAGTTCAAATTGCTAATCATAAAGCTATCATTGAAGAACAAAAAAGAGCGCTACTATCTCAACAAAATCTTTTTACCGAAGAACTCGAAAAGAAAACTGCAACCCTAAATGAGCTCCAAGCGTCATTAGAGCACGCTCTAAATGCACTAAAAGCAAAAGACATTGAAACAGCCAAACAGGCAAAAGAATTAGAAGATTTAAAATTTGAGCTCTACACACTGCTCCGTATAGAATCTTATGTTACACCAAAAGAAAATCTAGCTGCAGCTTCGTTCTAACACCACATGCCACAAGGCTCGTATAGATCGCCCAAAAGCCAAAAAAACCCCTTTGACCACCATTCCGACTCCATAATGTTTTTCGAAGCTTTGCGCCCGTCTTATAGCGTTTTTCCAAGCATCATCCGGCTCATGAGTATTTAGTGCCGTCCATAAATAATCACCTTCTACGTAATAGTTCCAGGCAAAAAATCGTTTATGTAGCCCTTTTACTAAGTCGTGATGCGCATCTACATAGGTAAGTGGAGACACTTTTT
>JAJFUY010000298.1 GCA_021372185.1 Chlamydiales bacterium
GTAACGTTGACAATAATGCCGCATCGAGCATATGTGGATTTACCAATGCAGAAGGCCAATACGGTTCGTGGAATGCGAAAATACTCCACGCTACGAGCTAAGGCAAAGGAGTTTGGCGGGATGATGCATTCTTCAGTAACCATGTCAACAAAGGCACGATCGTGGAAATTCTTGGGGTCAACGACTGTGTTGTAGACGTTTGTGAACACTTTAAATTCATTAGCGACTCGTATGTCATAGCCAAAACTAGATAGGCCATAGCTTACAATTTTGTTGCCGTCTTCTGTGTAGCGCACAAGGTGGTCTACAAACGGTTCAATCATTTTAGATTTTTTTGCTTCTTTACGAATCCAGTGATCAGGTTTTACCATATATTCATCCTCTACTCATTTTGCACCAGAATACCCCCGATTAGTTATTTAGCGGAAGCCCCAACCTTGATAAAAGATACCTAAATGAAAGTATTGGGTGAGAAAGGATAGTTTTTATGGCCTGGTAATAGGTGAGGTTATCCATGAAATAGGCCCTTGAGGGTAGGTTTTGAAGGGCAATGTCGAGCCACGAGCGATGAAGGAAAAAAAATGTGGCAGGAAGAGTATTTAGTGAAAAGAAGGCAACTTCTTGGCTTTCAGGCTGTGGAACGAGCACAAAATCGCGCGTAATTACCTTACATTCAAATACATGCGCACATGAACCTAATCGGTTAATAGGTAGCCAAACCCCCACTTTCCGAGTGATGGCAACATCTAATCCCGTCTCTTCTTTTGCCTCCCGAATTGCGGCAATTTCGGGGGTCTCTCCATCATCAATTCCGCCCCCAGGCAGTACCCAGACGGGTACATCGCGCCTTTTGACAAGGAGAATTTTTTCATCATAGAAAATAATTGTTAAAGCTGCTTCTTTCATAAATTGTTGCTTTGTTATATACTGATTGAACATTTTTGCCCAGGTGGTGAAATTGGCAGACACGCCAGACTTAGGATCTGGTACCGTGAGGTGTGTAGGTTCGAGTCCTATCCTGGGCAATAATCCCTCAGTAAAGCAATTTACTGAGGGATTTTCTTTTTTAAACAATTTATTTGTCTTTTGGGAGCATTAAAGCTATACAAAAGATTATGCAAACATTAAATTTTCGCCCACATTTCGGTCTCTCTTCTGGTCACTTACAGACTATACTGGTGTCTTATGTGGCACCGCCGGAGGCGCCTCCATCTAGTAACTGGCATGTAGCCTTAGATGATTCTGATGCATTATCTTGCCAAGTTTCTACCCCTTTTCATTTTACAAAGATAGTGGTGCTGGTTCATGGCCTTGGTGGATGCCACACCTCTAATTATATGGTGAGATTAGCGCGAAAATTCTATGACAACAATGTAAAGGTGGTGCGCGTAAACCTACGCGGCTGCGGTTCAGGAATAGGTTTATCATCACGCCCCTATCATGGCGGTAGAAGCGATGACCTACTAGCAGTACTCAAGGCGCTAAAAAGCCTTCATCCTCATACAGATATACACCTCATAGGCTTTTCACTAGGGGCCAATATTGCCCTAAAGTTAGCAGGAGAGCTAGGATCAGACGCTTCAAAGCTGTTACAACAAACAATAGCCGTCTGCCCGCCAGTTGACTTAGGGCTTACTGTATCGCGCATGCAAAAGTTCCGCAACTCCATCTACCATGCTTATTTTTTAAAAAAAGTGTGTCACCAGGCAAAACCCTGGCTCAGAACCCCTGTACGCTCGATTTATGAGTTTGATGACCAAATAACCGCCCGCAATTGGGGCTTTACAGGCGCAGAAGACTACTATAAACGCTCAAGCAGCCGTTATTTCCTCTCGAGAATAAAGCACCCCTGCAAGGTGCTCTTTGCAGAAGACGACCCCTTCATAGCCAAAGAACTCATCGAACTTGCCCACAACATGCCCCTAGAGCTCTTTACCACCAAACACGGCGGCCACATGGGCTTTTTAGGCAAAACCAAAGAACACTCCACCCACTGGCTCGACCAGCAACTCTTCTCCTGGCTCAACCTCTCCTAACGGCTGTATATTTTGCTGAAATGACGGTTTTTTGTATCAAAAGTAAACGGTTTCGTATATGATAAGACTTTTAAAATTCTAATAGGAGATCATATGCGGATAAGAGACTATAACTGGCGGCCAGCTAGCCTTTTTGTTTTGATATACCACGTTGTGCTGTTATTTGCGCTTCCGATCTACTTTTATTACAATTCGCCTTCTTGGGGTATGTGGACAGCGACGATTATCCTGTACTTTGCAACAGGCATGAGCATTACAGGCGGCTATCACCGTTTTTACTCACACCAAGCCTATAAGGCACACCCAATAGCTGAGTGGTTCTTAGTATTTTTTGGCAGCATGGCCTGCCAGGGCAGCATTTTGCGTTGGTCATATGAGCACCGTATCCACCATGCCTATGTTGATACAGACAAAGATCCCTACTCTATCAATAAAGGGTTTTGGTTTGCACACGTGCTATGGCTATTTCATCACCCAAAGCCTATCGAAAATAAAGTTGTTTCTGATCTTTTGCGTAACCCACTAGTAGCCTTTCAGCACAAGTACTACAAATACCTGATGTTTGGTACAAACATTATGGCCTTTTTGTTTGTAGGCTGGTTGTTAAATGACTACTTAGGTGCATTTGTTATTTCTTGGTGGCTACGTCTTCTTTGTCTGCACCACTCAACATGGTTTATTAATTCACTTGCCCACACATGGGGCGCTCGTACCTTTAGCTCTGAGCAGACTGCAGTTGATAACTTTATCATCTCGCTTCTTACCTTTGGCGAAGGCTACCATAACTACCACCATACATTTGCTAACGACTATCGTAACGGTATCCGCTGGTACCATTTTGACCCCACCAAGTGGATGATCTGGACATTTAACCGCCTAGGCCTTGCGTCAAGTCTTAAGCGTGTAAACGAATATCACGTAAAAGAACGTATGCTCGATGAGAAAAAAGGTGAAGTGCTAGATGCCCTAAAAGCATCACTCATCACAAGAAAAGATGAAATTAGCTCTACAATCTCTCACGTAAGTGAAGAGATTACCAAAAAGCTTGCTAAAGCTCGTGAGCAGATCGAACAATACGCGGCCGAAAAAAATAGCGGCACTGCATGTAAAGATCAGCTTAAAAAATACACGCGTGAAATTAAGACTTTACAAAAGAGCATCCGCGTAGACTGGAAACAGTTTAAGCAGTTGTATAAGTATGTAATGAGTCAGTCAGCTCCTGTAAAAGCAGCTCATGCTCATCACGCACATCATGCAGCAGAGTAACAATACATGAGATCTTACAGCATACACCACGTAGACGCCTTTACAAGTAAGCCTTTTGAAGGTAACTCAAGTCTTGTGGTGTTTGATGCTGAAACGCTCTCAGAAACTGAAATGGCAAAGATCGCTCAAGAAATGAACCTTTCTGAGACGGTCTTTGTTCTTCCTGCCTCACAAAGTACAAATCCACCAGCAGATTTTCGCCTGCGCTTTTTAACAAAATCAGGTGACGAAGTAAAATTTTGCGCTCACGCAGCAGTAGCGGCCCTTTTTGCCCTTGCCAAAGCCGAAAAATTTGGCATGACCCGGCCCGGGCAGTACCAATTTCATGTGCAGACTAATGCTGGCGTCGTGCCACTATTAGTAGATGCAGCAAATTTAGATGTGCCTCTTATATCGTATGATCTACCTCAAATAGATTTGAATATTGCACCGTATGACCATCGCGATTTAGCAGATGCTTTGGGGATCGAAGTTGATTTTCTAGACCACACCAAGCCCGTCATGATTGAGCGCACCAACAACCACGTCTACTTTGTAACACCATCACTCAAAGATTTAGGCAAGCTCGCCATAGACCAAAAAAAAGCCAAAGAATTTGCCCAAAAAGACCGCCTAGTAATTTTTTGCGCCCTCACGCCCCACACCTTTGACGCCCAAAACCAGGTACATTGCCGCTCATTTTGCCCACTACTTGGCATAGACGAAGACCCATTTACAGGCTCAATGCAAGGTGGAGTTGCCGCTTATCTCTTTAAGCATCAGATGGTAGACACAAGACTGGCAATGATAGGGAGCGAACAGGGACACTTCGTAGGCCGCCCGGGCCAAGTGCTTTTAGAAATTAAGAAAACCCCGCAATTTACCTGCAAACTTCACGCTCGCGCCGTTCAGCTCTACTCCGCCAAACTCACTTTGCCTTAAGAGCGCGCTTTGCGGTTTCATAGTGCAATTTGCTCTGCTGCAGTTCGTTTGTAACAGATTCTATTTCTTTATAAACCTGTTTTCTTTCATTTGACGCCGATATCCGTTTTAGCGGTCCAAGGGATTGTATTTTTGCGTCTAGCTTATGAACTTTTTCAGTCAGTTCTTTGAGCTGATGTTCTTTTGCTTCATAGCTTTTGATAAGCGCATGTAAATATTCTCGAGGTGAGGAATCTCCACTAATTGATGCCATATAAATGTCCTCCCTGATTAACGAAGTTTCTTAGCAACTTCTTGGTATAATTCAGTATATGGATGATTAGTTTGTGACTGCAATTGAATGTAGTTTTTGATGTCCTGGTGTGAGCCATTATTCATGTTGTCAGCAAAATTATTTATAAACCCATCCAATTTGTCAGCGTCAACCATGTGACTTAGCTGCTCAAGGGCAAAAAGCTGAGTAGGCGCAGGGCATTTGCTAAAAGCCTGAGAGGCTTTACCAGGTGTCGTTGCGGCAAGCATAGTAGCCAGCTGTCTGACATTTTCCATAATAGGTGCATGAGATTGCTTTGAAAGTGGAAAAGTGTTTTTGAGATAGCTACTAAAAGCCTTATCCCAACCACTAGTTGCCCAAGGAATGTCAATATTGGTTGCAGAACCAACTACCCAGCCCATCTTTGAGCGATCAGCCGGATTTTGCTGAGCCCAATTGGCAATTTCAGGGGAGGAAGTATCTTCTGCTTCTTCTACAGGAGGCACAGCCCTATCTTCATCAATTACCATCTCTTCTTCTGTGCTGCCGTGTAAAGGCACAGGAGGTGGGGCATCTTTTAATACTTCATATGTTTCTAAAAGAATGTCCTTTTTCTCCACACTATGATTCTTAGCAAAGGCAAGCCCAATAGCTTTGACAAGAACATCTTTTGCTTGAGGATTTACCCCACTAGACAGCTTATCTTTTAAAAGACCAAGCTGCTCAGTAGAAAACCAACGAAGGGTTTCAGCATCCATGGTACCTGCATTAAGCCGCTCTAAAAGCTTAGTAGCCACTTTATCGTCACTAGAAAAAACCTTAAGAACTTTGGCCTTAATCCACCCAGCCCCAGGGCGGCAGGAAGCGTTAGCAACTTCGGGCTGTTCTTTCACTAAATTTTCATATATTCGAGTCGCGTGTGTATGTAAAATGTTAGTCATAAAAACCTCCCTTCCTAGTTACTTTAATATTCCCACAAACCCCTTAATATGTAAATATTATTTTAATTTTAGCATAGGTTTTGGGCTACCCGGGCTTTCCAGTCTGTTACCGGTGGGATGTTGCGAGATAAGTTGGCGTAGGTTATGGCCTTTTCTATCTGGGGAATGAGCTCTTGGCCAGGGTCATAGGGGTAGTTTAGGCCGGCATCAGAAAGTTCTCTTTCGTTGCCGTTTTCCCACAGCTTGTGGGCATACATGCTAAATAGGGGCACATTCATTGCTCGGCACTGCGCTGCTGCGCCGCCACCTGGTTTTGAGCACTTTAGTGAACAGATATTCATAAGCTCGCTCATTTCCTGATGCGAGATAAACCCGCAAATCTGCATGCGTTTAAGCTCTGTGTTTGATAAGTCATGCTTTTGTGCATAAGTTGATAGCTCTCTAAAAAGCTCTTCATTTGACCCGCAAATAAATACATATTTTATGTGCAGCTCTTGTGTAGGGGATTCGGCTAAAGTTTTAAAAATTTCTTTAATAATGCCAACGCCATTTTTGCCCATCGTAACTAAAACTAGATGTTCTCCGGGTTTTAGGTCCCATTTTTTTCTTAATTCACTTAATTTTTGAGGGTCTGTAATGCGGACATATTCTGGGCCAACAGGATAGCCAATTTCACAAAAGGTTGAGGTTATCTCTTCAAGCGGTGATTGAACAACTTGAGAAATTCGCTTAGCAACTGTCTGCCAGGAGTCATAAGGAGAATGCTCAGTTTTTTTATCTAAAGTACTGAGAGCAAAGCTAAACGTACGAGCATTAAGTTTGGGCATCCAAAATTGAAAGAGGTGAGGATTTGTTTTGCCAAGGTAGGTGCCTGCAAGAAAGATGTCATAGTCGCAGTAGACAAACTTCATAGGAACATCAAATGTATAGGCAAGGTTGATGTCTTCTGAGGTATAGCTACGAGTTGAAATAATGAGCGTTGGAGCAAACTCTGCAATTTTTGCTTTCAATTCCTTTTGCGTACAGGGCGCAATATATTCTGCAATCTGCCTATTGAGTGCCACTCTATCTTCAAGGATAAGGGGTAAGCCTTCATCTTTTGCGGCTATATTTTTTTTCTGAAAAAACTCAGCATAGATACCATCATAGGTATAGCCCGTAGCTTTTTTCATGGCATCATGTTTACAGGCAATAGTTTCAACATCAATGCTCTGGCATACAGCACCCCGACTTTCTAAAAAAGCCTGCAAAGCTCGTGCAACAGCAGAATTTCCGCCAGATGCTGTAGTATGTAAAAGGGTTACTCGCGGCGATGCACTTCTTTCTTTATTCGGCTTTAAACACGCAGTGTCTCGAAAAAATGATAAAAAGGCATCTTGATGATGGTTCACCCATTCTTGTACATCAAACCCATTTGCCTGAAGTGTCTTTTCTAAAACTTGCCGTGGGCTGTAGGTGTATGATCCAAAAACCAACACAGTCTCAAGTATAGACTTTTCAAATAGTGCAGCCTCACCCTCAGACAAGAGCGGCCTTATATACCTTTGGTACGAAACATTAATGAGACAGGCAAATGCAGGATCTTGAAGTTCAAGAACAAGTTTTTGCTCAAAATCAGTGGCCTCGATTTTTTTATACTCAGTGCCATCATAAGCAGTAAGCACCCCTCTACCAGTGTCAATAGAAAATAAAGACCGTAGTTGTTGCATGTAGTAAACCGTAAGTTGTGCTGTTGAAAATAGGTAAAAAATTTAATTTATGAGAGATTTTCTAAAACAGACCCCTCTTCTACCTCGGTAATACTTAATTTAAAACCTTCATAGATGGCAATACAGTAAAACACAAGATCCATAAACTGAAAATTATCGATATAAATCTTCATAAGCTCTTTAAATTTAATCACTTGCATAACTTCTAAAATAGGCATCCTTTCACTAAAAGCAATACAAAGCACAACATTCAAAAGATTGCCCAAATAGCAAGCAACAAAAGATAAAACCGCCCCCAAAACCCCATAAATCACCGACCCCTCACCAAAAAACCGCATAACAAGCCCAATACCGCACCCCATCCCCACAGCCACCCACCCAATCTGATACCCAGTGTAATACGTAACATACGCCCACAAAGCCACCATAACAGCAGCCACAACCACCCCACACCCCAAAGCCAACAAAAATCTCCCCCCAACAACACGCTCCATCATCCACCTTCATAAAAATTGATCCCCCAAGCTTAATTCGCCCCCAGATCGGAAGAGCGTCGGGT
>JAJFUY010000331.1 GCA_021372185.1 Chlamydiales bacterium
AAATGACACAACTGTAGATGGTATAGTCTCTCTAGGAGACATGGCTAATATCTCTATGAAATTACCTGGTAGAGAGGTTGGTGGTGGATCGTACTGGTGGAGACGAGGCGTTATAGATATTGGTTACTATGGTGTTGCAGAGGGTATGACCCTTGAAGAAACTGTTCACAATGCGTACAACTTTCTAGGCAGAGTACATCATTGGACAGAATTGGCTCGTGTATCTGACCTTACTGACGAGTTCGGTGAACACGCTATGAAGATATTTGTTTATCAGACTACCTTTACTCAATCCGGTGGTCCAGAAACGCAATATATTTATCGTGGTCAAGTCTCGTGGCAGGTAATGACAGCACGAATTACATAAAATAAGGAGCACAAAATGGCTACTACTTCTGGCGCTGGCATCTTTGGTTTCGGTCCTCAAGCAGCTAAGGGCGTACCGGTTGTTGATGGTAACTGGTATCGTCATAAGGCTTTGCAAGTTGGTCTTGGAGTCACTGACGGTCAGCAAATTGGTCCACAAGAAGTGGGTGGTCGTCCTCTCCCTGGATCTCCGTATAAAAGCGGTGTGTCCGTTGGCGGAGCGGTTACGATTAATCCGCGTCTTGAAAATTCTTTGGGTTGGCTTCTCTATGGAGCGCTAGGCTATCAGAAACCTTCTGTATTGCCTGGTATCAATTTTACAAGTGTTCTTGACCGAACACTCTTAACGTCCGGGTCACAGATTATTACAACGGGAATTACCAATCCTTCCACTGCAACCAAATTGGTTGTACGTGTTTGGAAAGGTCAGTCACAAACATTCTCGGGTAATGTAGTTATATCTGGCACTGGTGGACCGGAAACCTTTAACTTCTCTACTGGTGCAGGTGCTGGTCAACGTGAGGTTGGCATTACCGCAAAAGAAACTATCGTTGGTGCCTCTGACTTCACCGCAGTAACCAGCATAACTCTTCCCGGGACTGCGGAGTCTAACATTTATGTTAGTGTCGGTATCGAGGATGAAAACACTTACGCAAATGTATTTACCCTAGACCCACTCCATCCCGCTCGTGTAAAGTGGATGGGGTTCAGGAAGTTTATCCCCGGTGGAGATGATGATGATTCTGATTACGGTTTAGGTGAGACGTACAATGATTGTAAAATCCTTGGACTTGGACTTACCTTGCCGAATGATGGTCTAATCAGTTCTCAAATCGCTATCCTTGGACGTACATTCTCTCTTGAGGTTGATCCCGATTGGGGTATTACCTCTGGCTCTACTGGTGGATGGAATGTTGCAAAAGGCGAGTTTGAAAACTACGAATCAATTCCTATTGGGTGTCAGACGGCTGGATATGTTCAGATTCCTGCTAACGATGGTGTTGAACTTCCTGTCCTGAATGGATCTGTAACCATTGCGAATACACCTATTGATGCTCGGTATGAACGTATCTTCGGATCACCATTCCTACAGGGCGTGACAATTGGTAGTCGTTCCGTTGCGGTTGACCTTACTGTAGTTTGGAAAAACCCGGATCTGTATCGTATGGTTCTTACTGGTTCAAGGACTGGCTTTGAGTGGTCGGCAAAACCATTCACTACTCGCGTAGATATTTTGGCAGAATCACCTGATGTGATTCCTAATACGCATGTCAAATATGGTTTACGTATCGAATTAGCGAATGTAATGCTGGCTATGCAGGATGCAATTCCTCTCGTTGGGAACGAAGCCGTTGCCATGCGGTTTTCTGGTATGGCAATTGACACAGCTGGAGATTATTGCCAGTTTACGTTAACCAATGGAGTCAATGGTTACACCTGGGCTAGTTAGTGTTAGAATAAGAGAGGGGTAGGAAACTGCCCCTCTCAAAATTCCTAATATAAGGAGATATAAAATGCCGTTAAGATTATCAACGCCAATCCTGCAAGACTTTATTCTCGAGAGAAGTGATAAGCACTTCGAACCCATTGGGGAAGCGACCAAAGTCGTTATCAAACAAGCCACACAGTTAGATCATGAGAGACGCTCTCATCTTTTATCACAGAACGAGAGGATCTTTGATCCCAATCCCGGTGAGGTTCGTGTTAAATCAAACTGGTCAATGGAAGAACTAAAACGACTTGAAGTTTATTGCACTCTTGCCGGATGTAATATTGAAGACAAAGATGGAAAACCATTATTTAAATTTACCGAATCCAATGGTGTTCCTACTCTTGACATGAACATGAGAGAGTTTGAAATAGCGTGGGGATCATTACCAGCCTTAGTCGCCAATGAAATTTATGAATGTGTGCTGAGGGTCAACTTTGATTGGGCGACCCCTTTAATGGAGTAAGCACAGAATATGGCGACACACTCATTGCCAATAACCTCCTGAAAATAAAAGAGGATATACAAGAATATTACAACAAGATGAACCTTGTTGCGTTTTCACCTCCCGGCGCACACAATGAAACAATTCCAGAAAAACCTGCTATATTAGAGTATGTAGAGCAAATTGAATTTACTGGGCATTTGCTAATGCCTGGTGGTCTAATGCAACAACCACATATTTTTATGAAAGAATATAATATGGCAGTAGCGATGAAAAAGATGTTTGAGTCAATATCTCAAAACAATAAAAAGTAATTGTGGAGTTGCGTTATGCCTATCTTTAATTTTAATAAAAAGAAATCCCCAGCCGAACTAGTAGAAGAAGGCATTAGCTTTGCCAGAGATCTATTTGGTGAGCATAACCTATACTTCAAACAAGAAGAATATGTTCCCCCTCCCACAAGTCATGCTCCCTCTGGAATGCGTCTGGTTACTGTATCTGGATCTAAAGAGGCTGCAGAGAGTGGGGATTACTTCAAGTTTCTTATTGGCTTTCATGGAGAAAATCCATACATTTATGAAAAAGAAACTTATCAACAAACGACCCCTGGTTTTCTTCCCGTAAATGAACCTGCGAAAGAAACACGTTTTAAATATTATCCTTTTACTCCCGGGAAAAATCCTTCTGTTGTATTAAATCCAATACAGCATATATTCGCATTGGCAGCTGGCACAGTTCTTGGAAGACCAGTTAGGGTTAATGATATTCGAGAACTATCGGAAAAGAATTTGGAAGGACGCTGGAGACAGGTAAAAGAGGGAGCGGTAGAAATATCATCTTATGAGGGACGACCAGTAGTAATAAGTGGATTACCATACGCTATAAAACTTGGCGAATCTAGCGCTAAAGAATTAGCCGACTTAATGGCAGGGGGACCAGTTATTGGTCTTCAGAACGTTAGAAAAGATGTGTTCAATGCAGAGGGCATGGCGGAAGAACGTACTAGAATAGATGCGTCAGCAGGAAGAATACCTGGATTGCCAAGAGAGGTATATGGTCTTGATACCATATCAAAGACACATAGATTGTTAAGGTCGGTATCTGTTGGTTTTCAAAATGAAGATGACACCATTTCTTCACTTACCAATACACCAACAAAAGCTGCTCAAATAGGCAAGCGTCCATATAATCCAGCCATGATCTTTACACGGAACAAGGCTTATGATGTTCCCGAGAGTGGAAATTACCGCTTACAGACAGCAGTTATGGAAAGAGGAGATCCAGTTGGAAAACAATTAGTAATGAATACTTTGGTTCCCACTGTTGGTGGAGAGGGATCGCGCGCTTCTGGCTCATCACATTTTCAGGCTCCAACAGAATTGTTAAAAACAGTTCGCGGCTTTGGTCCACGAGCTGCTCTTGAAGCAACCTTTCGATCTACTATTGATTTACCAATAGAAGGTTTATCGGGTCCCGAAGACTTATTTTATACTACAAAAGGGGA
>JAJFUY010000337.1 GCA_021372185.1 Chlamydiales bacterium
GAGCGAAGCCCACCGTGACCGTAGGGAACGGTGGGAATAGGATGTGTAAAAAAATAGAGCCCTGTTGAGGGCGATTCAAATTCGTGATTCAATCGCCCTCAACAGGGCTCTAATGCTTTTTTACCATCTCCCACCGTTCCCTACGGTCACGGTGGGCTTCGCTCAATCGTCCTAAAGGACTCTAAAACAGACTATTATCAGAATAATATTTTTGCATGATAATGGGATTTGCACTACCATCCGGATATGAGAAACGAACGCTCGATTAAGGCTTGTGATGAGATGCGCTTTGGCCCATTTAACAAGCCACTTTATGACTCTTATTGCTTTAGCAGGATACCAAACACTGTTCGCTCGCTTTTGACGGGGCCGCGTACTGACGCTCTGCCACAAGATACCTTTGAAGCCGGTGAGTATGAGTTTGTCCTAGTGCTTTTGGTTGATTCCTTTGGCTGGCAGTATTTTGAGCGCTTTAAAGATGACTATCCCTTCTTAAAACGCTTTATGGAAGAGGGTATAGTCTCTAAAATCACTTCTCAATTTCCATCTACTACTACAAACCATATCACATGCATGCATACAGGCTTAAGCGTGGGCCAAAGTGGGCTTTATGAGTGGTTTTACTATGAGCCAACTGTTGATAGCTGCATTTGTCCCCTTCATTTTTCGTATGCAAAAGACAGTGAATTTAATACCCTTGCCAAAGATGGCGTGCAGGCAAATGATCTCTTTTGCTTTAAAACGATTTATGAAGACTTAAGTGAGCAGGGCATAAAATCCTACGCGTTCCAAGAAAAAAACACCGCTAACTCCCCCTACTCTCAAGCTATGTATAAAGGGGCTGAAGTTATAGGCTATAAGTCATTTCCTGAAGGGCTATCAAAACTCTTACACACCATAAATGGCCTAAAGCAAAAATCTTATCTCTTCTTTTATTTTGGGGATATCGATAGTGCAGGCCATGAATTTGGGCCAAATTCTCCCGAGGTGCTAAAGCAAGTGGATAAGTGCTTTAGCCGCCTAGAAAATTTTTGGAAAGAACTTACAGCAAAAAAGAGAAATGGCTGTGTCATTTTATGCGCAGATCACGGCATGGGCCCCATTTCACCCACAAACTGCTGGTATATTAACCAGCATTTACCCCACTTTGAACGCTACATCAAGCGCAATAAAAAGGGGGAGTTATTAATCCCCTGTGGCTCATCACGCGATATGTTTTTGCACATCAAAGATGAATTTTTAGATCACGCCTACACTGAACTTTCAACCTCACTTGCCAATAGAGCAGAAGTCCATAAAACAGAAGACCTCATAAAAAAGGGCCTCTTTGGGCCTGTCACAACCCGCTTTTTAGACCGCGTTGGCAACCTCGTAATACTGCCCTACCAAGAAAACTCTGTCTGGTGGTACGACCCCGCCCGCTTTAAGCACCCCTACCACGGCCACCACGGCGGTCTTACGCCTGCAGAAGTTGAAACCATCTTCCTCTTCCAAAAAGTGTAACTTTTTGGTTCTTATTCTTTTTCTTGATCTTTTTCTGTTTTTTGTTTTTTATTCAAAACAAGAATAAGACAAAGATCAAGAATAAGAATAAGATTAAAATTAGAACAAAAACCTTAAATCTTTTATACTCTTGTGCCTATGAATAACTCACCACTAGCAGAACGCTTACGACCTCGCACCTTCGAGGAGTATGTCGGCCAATCACATCTTGTAGGCAGTAACGGCTCGCTTCAAAAGCTGATCAAGCGCGGAGCTCCCGTTTCTATCGTGTTTTATGGCCCACCAGGCTGCGGTAAGACTACTCTTGCAAAGCTCTATCTTAAAAGCTTTTCGCTACCTGTAGAAACTATCCATGCTACAACATCTGCCACAAGTGATTTTAAGCGCATTATTGATGCAAGCAATCAGGCACCGCTTTTTTGTAGGCCAATGCTTGTGTGGATTGATGAAGTACATCGCCTTACACGCCCCCAGCAAGATTTACTTCTTGATAGCCTTGAAAAAGGCACACTTGTACTAGTTGCCGCTACTACTGAGAACCCCTCATTTCAGCTCTCGCCCGCTATTTTATCACGCGTACAGGTGATGATTTTAAAGCCGCTAGAACATGACAACCTCCATAAGCTCTACACCAGAATCGAAACTACCTATGGTAAAATCCCCCTTACTATCGAAGCAAAAAACCAGCTTATAGAATGGGCAGGAGGTGATGCTCGATCATTTCTCAACTGGATAGAGCAGCTCCAAAGAGAAAAGCCAGGTGATGACCTTACTTGTGATGAGCTCGCTAGTATACTACAAAAAAAACGCGTGGCCATTGACCCAACAGGAGAAGGCCGCTACCAACTCATTTCAGCTCTTCATAAGGCCGTACGCGGCTCAGACTGTCAAGCATCTCTTTATTGGTTTGCAAGGCAGCTTACAGCAGGAGAAGATGCGCGCTACATAGGCCGCCGCTTAATCCGCATGGCATCAGAAGATATTGGCCTAGCAGACCCCCAAGCCCTCCAAATAGCCCTAAACGGCCTTGCCGCCTACGAAAAACTTGGCAGCCCAGAAGGCGAACTTGCCCTTGCTCAAGTGGTGCTCTACCTTGCTCTTGCCCCCAAAAGCAACAGCGCCTACACCGCCTATAACACAGCCAAAGCCCATGCAGAACAGACCCACCAGTACATGCCACCGGCACACATTGTAAATGCCGCCACACCGTGGATGAAGCAAGCAGGATTTGGCGAAGGATATTTATACGATCACGACCAAGAAAACGGCTTTTCCGGACAAAATTATTTTCCAGATAGTGTAAGCCCCCAAGAATACTTTACCCCCATCGAACGAGGCTTCGAACGAGAACTCGCCAAACGCTTAGCCTACTTTAGCAAACTTAAGAGCCAATAGTGAGATGTTGTCGATGACATCTGTTGCTTTAGAAAAGTCTTGATTGAGGGTAAATTGATTGGGTACTCCGATAGCTATCATACCGGTTGAATAGGCAGCTTCTATGCCGGCTGTTGTATCTTCAAACACGAGGCATTTATCTGGTGATACGTGTAATCTTTTTGCCGCTTCTATATAGATATAGGGCTTGGGTTTATTTTTGCCTTCAGCGTCAACATAGTCATCTAAATCATCATGGCCTGAGATGATTAAATCAAAGGCATTTTCAAGCCCAATTTGTGTAAGATTTTGCAAAATTTCTTCTTGGGAAGCAGATGAAGCAAGCCCAACTTTTATTTTGTGCTCATGCCTTGTATCAGAAATTCTTTTTGCAAATGCGATCATTTCTAATAAGGGAGGCACGCCCTTTTTTTGTAGTGATTGATAGATGCCGTTTTTTTGATCAATTACTTGCTCAGGAATTTCAGCTCCTTTTAACTTGCATATCATAGCAAGGATGTTCTTTGAGCTATGACCTACCATGGGCATATATTCTTCGATTGTGTAGTCAATATGTTCAGCTGCAAGGGCCTCTTTCCAAGCAAGAAACTTTAAATACTCGGTATCTACAAGCACGCCATCGCAGTCAAATATAACAGCTTCAATTTGATTACTGTAAGGAGTTGAAAGAGTAGCTGAAAGTGGAGGTAACACTAAAAATATACCTATTAATAATTGTGCTAATTGTTTCTTCATACTATCCTCCAAGTTAATTAACAATAGTATAGCCTAGTTTAGGACTTACTTTGGACTAAAAAAATCTACTTGCAAGGCATGTCTCGTTACCGTACCCTACTAACTTATTTGTAAATATAAATTAGGTTGTAAATATGTGCAGTCGGTTAAACAAACAAGAGAAAATGGTGGTCGGTATATGTTGTGTAACCAACACGCTTTCCTCTCTTTATCCATGGTATAAAGTAGTCAAAAGTGTAGCAGCCTTAGATCTTGTAAACCGCGTTTCAGATTGCGTGTGCAATACCATAACTTCCCTCAACTCCTCATATGATACTCTTTGTCAAGTAGAGCTTAGATCTATTATTGGATCAGGAACATCAATCACGAACATCACCACATTTTGTAATGAGGTAGACTCTAACCTAAATGTAGCAAAAGCAGTAGCATCTGCAAGTATTGGATGGTACAGCGCCCTGGGAGGAATAATCTTTTTAGGGGGAACCGCCCTTATTGCAAGAACCCTCTATGTCGCTCATAAGCGCAGCCCAGAGCAAGTAATTTATGCGCCCCTATAGTCATGGTAGTCGCACTCGCTTATTCCGACTTTGTCCTCCTGAGACTATTTCTACGTCAGATTTTGCAACAGAAAAAAACTCTGCCAAAAGCTCAACAAGCTCTCTATTTGCTAGCCCCTTCTCACGAACTGAGCGTACCCTGCAAACCAGAACTTCTCCCTGCCAGCCCACAACTACACTTTTGTGAGCCTGTGCAGTTACCCGAACATTTATGATGCGATATGCCATAAACCCACTATAAACCCGATTACCGATTATTAAAAGTATAGGGGGCCTTATAGGGGGCCTGGCCTCGGGTGTTGATTTAACACAGATTTAGCGAAAAGAATTATTGGTAATACTTGTCCATCAAAAATGCTGTATTAGAGCCCGATTTAGGGCGACTGAACGAAGCCCACCGTGACCGCAGGGAACGGTGGGAATAGATGTAAGTTCCCTTGGAGCCCGGCTGAGGGAGATCGACATCACGAGATGTCGAACACAGACATGGTTTACACTTTAGCACACCCACATAGCTTACACATTTTTAAAATTTATAATTTAAAACTGTCTAATCTATCACGGTTAAAAGAGGACCAAAATGGTCCCCTGAAAAGACACATTC
>JAJFUY010000346.1 GCA_021372185.1 Chlamydiales bacterium
TTTATTCTTGATCTTTGTCTTATTTTGTTTTTTCTGAAATACAAAGAATAAGAATAAGATCAAGAATAAGACTAAGACAAAATTGTTGTTATTTAAAATTATCTTTATATGATATATTGAGGGTATATATAAGGATATAACGTATGCACCCACTCTCACTATCCCCCATCTCTAAAAAGCCAGAAGTTGTCCTTGATCCTCAATTTGAAGCCAGCATAGCCTCACTTGCTGATGCCGTGATCGCTGAGGACGAAAAAGAGTTTAAGCCCGGTTTAGAGACATTTCAGGTGCATGCTAATAAACTTCGCCAAGAAGTGCGTGATAGTATGATTGCATTTCAGCAAAAGTTTCAGCGTGGCTACGAAAATATTAGCCAATGGCTAGAAGCAAAAAACATCGAAAATCCAGAAATCTCTCAAGACAACCTTCTGATATTAGACGACTCAGACAAGTTCTTAAGCCAGATAAGTGAAGGAAAATATATCTACCAAATTCTTGGTATAACAGATGCTACCCTCATCAACTTTTATAAAGCCGCCTACGACTTAGCACAAAATAAAGACTACCAAAAAAGCCGCGATGCCTTCTTTTTTCTTATTTCCATCGCACCGGATGTTGCAGACTTTTGGCTAGGCTTATCTATCTGTACAACACAGCTTAAAGAGTATGACGAGGCACTCGATGCCACATTGCGTACAATAGAGCTAGATCCCGCATGCTGTCCCGCCTACCAAAACGCGCTCTTTATATACACCACTACAAATGCTCCAGAAAAAGCTAAGGAATTACGGACTTATGGCCTCACATTTGCCCATGAGCATAGCAATGAAGCGCTACAAACGCTCTTAGAGAATTATGGAGAGTAATCATGGTAAGCCCAGCTGAGCGTCAATGGATATCTGCTGTACCTAGCCCTAAAGTGCAACGGCACGAAAGTCCACATAGGCAGCCTGCAGAGCCTTCATCCAAGTCTCGACCTGAATCATTAAAATTAAAACAGCCAAGCTTTGAAGATGATCAATCGTCTGAAAGCACTTCCTCCTCTTCGCCACCAACCACCAAGCATCATGAATCCCTCCGCTTATCCACTTCAAGCCCTTTAGGAAGTCCTCTTCTTACAAGGCTCAAAAACTCACCTACTATAAGAGCCCTTAGAGCTACACTGAGCGGTAATTACTCTCAGAAACTTCAGTCTCAAAATACCGTCAAAGGCCAATTTGCGGCTATCTCATCTAAATCTGAAGATTTCTCAGCCGTCAATGTCTTTACCCGTATCTTTGAAATATCTTACACAAAAGACGCCTTTAAAAAAATGTGCGCCCAAGAAGGCATGAGCAGCACATTTGAATTTATTGAAGACTATTGCTCTTTAAAAGCGTCAGAGAAAGCCAAACCAAATGATAATAACGTTGCCGTACAGGCTGAGCAAACACTGAATAAATACCCAGAATTTAAAGAGGCCCCTCAAAATCTAAATTTTGCCTCACACACCTATACAGATGATGTTTTGCATCAATTTGAAGAGTCGCTCTCCCAAATTGGAGCGACACTAAAAGAAAAGTTTAAAAATGGATAACTAAAGAGGTACACTATGAGTACAATGGGTCCAGTTCAAGGTGGGAGCAATGAAGAAATTCCACGTCCACAAAAGCCACTTCCACAACTTCCTACCGCACCTTCTGAGAATGCAATGACCGCCCCACAAAGTCTTTCACCAAAAAAACCGCTTCCCCAAGTTCCTAAAAGTGATGATGAAGATACTGTTGAACCAGAAGAGTTTAGCGAAGAAGACTCTTTTGGCGGCGCAAAAGGACTAGACCTTGATGAATCTTCACTTGATGAATCTTCAACAGAAGTAGAAAATTTTGGCGGCGCGCAAGGAATAGATTTTGAAGAGTCCTCAAAACCCACTAGCGCAAGCTCTCCGGCCCAAGGGTCTCAACGCCTAGAAACCCTATCTACAGGCTCTGTCTTTGGTAGACAATATATGGCCAAACCGTCAGGAACTGACTCACAAGAAAAAAAATCGTTTTCTTTACTCGACTCATTTAAAAGCTTAACCTCCAAGTTCTCAAATTCTAAAGTTGGCAAATTCTTTGCAAGTATTGGTCCAACTATTAAAGCATCAGCCATTGGTGCCGCTATAAAAGGGGGCTTTACAAAACGAGAAGGAAAAAGCTCTGAAAAAGCTGTCAGCGAACTCAAATCTATGCTATCGCCTCAGTCTGGAAAAACTCTAGAAGATCGCTTTAGACAAGTTTTTAAAGATCCTTCAAGTAGAGCTGAATTAGAAGCGTATTGCAAGAAGAATGATCAAATGGAATCTTTTAATTTTATGGAAAGATTTATTCATTTTGAAAAAGTTCCAAGTCTAGAGGACGCAGATGCCATAAGGCTACATTTTGTGGGAGAGAACACCCCAGAACCTATTAATGTAAGAAATGTTCCTCAAAAAAACGACAATCTAAAACAAGCTATAGATGACAAAAAACTTATGGATACACTTCCCATCCTCAGAGAGTGTTTTACAACTTTAGCTAACACGTTGTATCAAAACATGCAAACATCTCTTTAATTTCATATAAATTTTACTTTATATTTATTAGCTATTATTACTATAATGGCTAATAAATATAAGGTGTTTATTATGGAAGCTCAACGATCCTGGCCTAGTAATAAGTCTCTTAATAACTATCCTAATCAAACACGAGTAGTAGAACCACCACCCACCGACCTTAAGCGCTCGCGTGAAGGGCCACAAATAGACCGCACCACAGCTCTCCTAGTCGAAAAAAAAATAAAGCCTGAACAGCCCGAATTCTTTCAGCCTGATGAAGATGAAGTACAACCAGAAATTCTCCCAATATCCAGAAAACGTGACCGCGAAGCAACCAAAGAAGCCGATGATACAGGACTAGATGCCACACTTGCTAAATTGGAGCGAATTGGCCTACAGGAACGTTTTGGGAATGCTGATATGACAAGCAGAGAACGCCTTGTCAGAATGTCTCATGATGGCGTCCTTAGTATCTCAATAAACCCAAATAATCCCCTTATAGACTTATCTGATGAAGAGTTTAGATCTGTTGTCACTCGCCTTCCTCGCTTTTCCTTTTTAATCGTCGAAAATTCTTTTACAATCACTAATGCAGGATTTATCCCCGCACTACTCGGCAAAAGCGATTTACACTCGCTAAGAGTATCTGACTGTAGAGGATTTGATGATTGGACATTGCAAAATTTAGCCACAAGTTGCCCAAATTTACTGAGGCTTACACTTCTCACTTTGTCTATTACCGATGAAGGCATCTGCAATCTTGTTACAAAATGCAAACAGCTAGAAGTGTTAAACCTCGATTGGTGCTATAACCTCTCTAGTCGCACAATGTACGCTATTGGCAAGCATTGTCCAAATTTGCGCGAATTTAGCATATCACAATGTAGTGAGTATACAGTTGATGGGTTTAAAGCAATGCTCGCCGGCTGCCCCAACCTAAAAGTACTCGAATTATGGAGCTGCAAGACTGTTGATGATGAATGGATAGATGCTTTATGTAACTCTAAATGCGAACTTGTCACTCTAGACATATTCCGCTGCCACAAAGTGACTGATGCGGCCATAAGTCGCCTCAAAGCCCGCTTCCCCTCCCTCAACCTCATCCAAAAGGCGATGCATCCTTGCCTAAAGTAACCAAACCCATTCACTCCTGAAAGGAGTGATGTATGGTAGCCCAGGTCGCCGTAAGGCGCCCTGGGACTCGAGTTTGGACATTTG
>JAJFUY010000156.1 GCA_021372185.1 Chlamydiales bacterium
GGTCTTACCTGTCATCATAATGCCATAGCAGGCACCGCGTGTTTGGCTAGTGGCAATGTCTGCTACATAGGCATCTCGGGGTGTTGAAATAACGCCATTACTTACCCGTTCAAGAATTTTAGAAGTAACAACGCCCATTGACCCAGTAGCTAAAATAAAAAAGGGCTTTGAGATAGCTGTGAGGAAGGCTCCAAAAAGTAGCGTTGGCTTTTTCTTGCGGGAATAATCGCTAGTAATACCAGAAAAAAGCTTGCTGAGTTGAGAAAGCCCTTCAGTAAATCCCTCCATAGCACCCATGGAGAACATGCTAATGCCCAAAACTGCTGTAATGTAAAAAGGAGAGACGCTAAAGGTCATAGTAGTTGAAATGGCAATCAGCATATTGGCAATAGTGACGGGCCAAATCTCAGCGGGAAGCCATCCAAGGCGGTTTTTTAGGAAGCGCATTACAGTTCTCTTAAAATTTTTGCATAAATGATATTGCGTCTTACAGATTGTCTGCAAGGCAATTTAAGCCTGTAAATATGTGTGTATTGCAACTCATTGGCAAAGCTGGTACTCTTTTTGGCTTTTTAGCCTATTGGAGCTGACTTTTATGAGTGGTGGTCTAGAAAAGTGTGCACGTGATGATGTCCGTTCGCTAGAGGCACAGCTTGAGATGCTCACGCTGAAACCAAAGCCGTCGGCTAAGGCTCAGTTTGCGCAGAATTTGCCTAAGTATGCCTTTGGTGCCTTTGTAACTGTACCAATTGAATGTTTGGCAATAGATCGCGTGCGAGCAAAAATGAATGCAGCACATGTACAGCCCTCTTCATACTATGAAGTGATGCAGTCAAAAGGGTTTAAAGTTTTTGTTGGCTGGTGGCCACGAATGACCTATTGCCTTTTGGGTAACTTTAGCACTATTTGGGGTCGAGAGCACTTTGGAGATACCTATGTGGGTCTTTTTTTGACCTCGATATGTAAGCAGATTCTTTTACCTGTTTCACTTTGGAGTAATGCTGGGCAGTTTAATTATTCATTCAAGCAATCAATAGAGTGCATAAAAAGCGATTCGCAAAAGTGGGTGCCTCAAATAGGCTTTTTTGCGCGTAACTTTTTTTCTAATATGGGCCTTGGCATTGGTTTAGATGCAAGACGTCGGTATTATGATTATACAGGCAACTCAAACCAAGCCCAAGCCGTGGGCTTTGGGGTATCCCTTGCAGCAACGAGCGTATTTAATGCGGCCATCAAGCCTTGGTTTATTTATGGGAACTATCCTTGGAAATTGCGACTACGTGCAGGATTTTCTCTACCAGCTCTTGGCATGACAGCCGCACGAGAACTATTTTCTACAATTACACAGTATGCTGGAACACCCAAACTTGGTGACAGCCATGCGTAAGAAACGGTTTTGCTTGTAAATCAAAAAATTGCTATATAGCAATTTATGAATACATTCTATTTTTTAGCCTGTTTTTTAGCGCTTACGAGTGGTATTTTTGCTCAAGATGATCCAATGCAGTCGCTTTTAAACGACCATGTTTCAAAATATCAGGAGCTTGAGTATTTTTCTGGGGCCTCATTATCGGTCTTTGTGCCGGGTGATGGGATTAAAAACTACTATGCCGGCCGCGTATCGCGAGATCCTGCAAGTGCGGCTGTAGGCGCTAAAACGCTGTTTCAGATTGGGAGCATTACCAAATCGTTTACCGCGGCCTTAATGCTGCAGCTAGAAAAAGAAAATAAAGTGAACCTGCAACAGACGCTTGGGGTGTATGTACCGCAATATGACAAGTGGGGTAAGTTTAGTTTAAATAGCCTCCTAAATATGACAAGCTGCCTGCCAAACTATAGCGACACTCCTTTATTTAATGTGGGTTTGGCTGTAACGCCTGAGAAGTCACGTAGCACGCAAGAAATTATCGCCTTTGTGTATCCCCATAAAGTAAATCCGCCCTTACGGTCAGGCTACATGTATTCTAATACAGGCTATGTGCTGTGTGACATGGTTGTAGAGAAGGTAACGGGAAACTCCTTTAAGCAAGAGCTTGAAAATAAAATTATCAAGCCTTGTAATTTAGGAAATACTTTTTATCCACTGCCAACATATAGCCCTGAAGAGCTTGCTCGAATGGCCCATGGCTATCAGTACAACATCTACGACAACCCAGAGCTTGTTGGAAAAGATGTAACAAGCATTAATTTAACCTGGGCAGGTGCAGCCGGAGCCCTATTGTCAACTACAGAAGATATCATAAAATGGGTGCAGATGCTTTTTACGGGGAATTTGCTTGATGCCGCGCAAAAGCAACAATTAATGGCTATACACTCCCTTCAAACTGGTAAACCCATTGCCACAGTAACCAAAGACGATCCAGAAGGTTTTGGGTTAGGCGTTGTACAAAGCTATGGTAAGGGGAGTGTTGATACGCCTTTTTGGTTTTACGAAGGCCAAACCATTGGTTTTAGAGCTATTTATATGTATATTCCCGCAAAAAGTATCATTGTTGCCTGCGCCTTTAACAGCTCAACAGACAGCCAAAACGACCACGCCCACGAGCTTCTCATGAATGTCTATAGTTCACTTAAATAGAGAATAGAGTAAAATACTTCCCTTACTAGAGGGAAAAATCATGAATTGTGATCGCGTAGTATTTGGGGCTGATGCTGGTTTTATTTTTTCTATGAGTCAAGAGGGGCGTAAAAAAGCGGCCGTCCCTGGCTCTTATGAGGCCAGGGTCGTTACCGCCCTTACAGGCAGGTCATTTCCTCATAACCCAACGTTGATTCATGCGCTTCCTCAAGAACATTTAGACTCTAATTTAGGTTTTATTCAGAGAGCTAAAAAGAAATTTTCTTTAGAGCCTCTACGTATGCTTGATTTACCTGCTTTTCCAGGCGATCTATTGGTCCAGTCATTATCAATACATAATAAGGCACTTGCTGTGCTTTTGGATGGCGTGTGTTATGTGATAGAGAATCCTGGCTCGCAAAAACATACGGTTAAAGAACTTTTTGCAACAAAAGATATGCAGCTTACCTGCATAGAATGGATAAACAAAGAAACATTGGCTCTTGGCATCCGCGGGCACGAACATCTCTACCTTGTAAATACTCTGAAGCCAGGTCATTTTCGTTATTTCGGTTTTCTTCCAGATGAAAGAAGAGCTTGCATTACGAGAATCTGCCGTATTTCAGATGCCACGTTTTTTACTGGGTATAAATCTGGGGCATTGCTTCACAATGACATTACAAGCGGTAAAGTTACTAGATTGCTCGAGGGTTCAAACGATGCTATTCTTTCAATTTCGGCATCACCTGAAAGAACTCGTGTGGCTGTGGGCTTTAATTCTGGCATTACAAAGATTTACGTGTTTACCGTGCTCAATAACGTGCCTGACTTGAGAGTAACTGCAACGCTAGTGGGCGGACGCGCCTTTAGTTGGCAGCCTGGGAGTAATTCCAATTGCATTACAGGATCGGCACAAGATCGTACAATACGCTATTACCAGCTTCCATCAACAACCCCAACGCATACTTTACGCGTACAATATGCTGTTTCTTCACTAGTTTTTTTAGAGAAGAATATGTTTGTGGCAGGTTGTGAGTCGGTTTTAGCCCAATTTTGCATTACTCAACAAAATATTAGTCTCGTCAATGATGAAAAGATGAAGACAGATGGAAGTTTGATTGATGTAGTATATGATCAAGCTGTAGGCCTTATGACCGCAAGTTCTGATGAAATTCTTAGGGTGTACGCTCCGGTAGTTCTTACGGCCAAAGAACCAGATCCAAAAAAGGCTAAGTCATCACAGGTAATTTCTTGGATAACAAAAATTAGATAGGAGCAGTCTATTTTTTTCTCGTCTATTTGCACTTTCATACATATACTGAGTTTGATACATACGAGAAAATTATGAAAATAAAAATCCAAAAAGCGCTTTTTGCAAATCCCGCCTTAGTACAAGTTGTATCTGGTTCAAAGGAAGTTTCTCGTAAAACTTTTGCACGTAATGTGTTAAAGCATGCCCAAAAAGATAAATGGATACCTATGTATCTATTGTCACTAGAAAGTAACGTGCATGCGCGCTATAAAAAAGAAGCCACTAGCCTCCTTAAACGCTTTGTAAGGCTTTATAATAAGCAAAAGGCTTCTTTAGAGCTATCACCTACCATACTTGAGCAAATTCATCGCGTAGAAAAGGCGTTGGACACTAGGCCAAAATTTAAAAAAAGCGAAGTAAAAAACATCCAGCAGCTGCCCAAAGTTATGCGTGAAATAGATAGATTAGAAATACCTCTCTCAGAGTTTGCCCAGAGGGCAAATGACTTTGATTTTATTACCAAAATGAAAAAGCGTATCTCGCACTACTGCAGATGCCATCCTAATATTAGCAATTTACGCGATAAGCTTATCTCAAATATGGACTTAAGCTTTCGTCAAGAGCGTATTGTGGATTTGCCAACTTGCCAAAAATCACTTCTTGTACCGCATCCAACCACAAATTGGCAAATAGGCCTCTATTTTGAAGCTGTCATGCAGCATAAAGCGCCTGTTCTAGTAAGCCTCTGCTCACCTTACGAAAGTCCTGATGTAATTGCCTTTTGGGAAGATCGTGTTGTAGTAGATTCTCAAGGTAAAGAAATTACGTGTACCAAAAAAAGTGAAACTATCCTGTATCAAGGGCCTGTTGCTGCCGTTATTAGAAATGAAAAACGAGCAAATGATGCCATTGTAAATGGAGGTGTAAACCCAGAGGCACTTTTCCCGCGTATTGTAGAGCGTGTTATAGAATTGCAACGAGATGATGCGGTGTTTACAACCACGCACCTTCACTACGAAAACTGGCCAGATCACCAAGAAGCCCCAGATATTCAGGCACTAGAAGTGCTTTTAGATAGGCGAAATCAACTAGCAACACTTGATGACTTGTGCTTAGTAAACTGTAAGGCAACTATTGGACGAAGCGGCCTGTTCTTTTTTTCTGATTATGGCAGAAACCTTGTAAGCCAAATGGCAAAAGAAGGTGTGCCATTTGATGAGATGAAGCTAAATTTTGCTGAAATGGTAAACCGCGTACGTATTTTTAGACCCATTTTAAGCGGCAATCCTGTGCAGCTGGGCCAGGCCTTTCAAATTATCGCAGATCACTACGAAAAGCTAAAAGTTACTCAATAGCTTAACGTGCCCGTGCCCGTGCCCTTGCCCGTGCCCGATTTTGTTTTTGTATTTGTATTTGAAACAGGAAAGGGAAAGGGAAAAGGAAAAATAATACAAAAATCGGGCACGGGCAAGGGCACGGGCACGGGCACGTTTTAGTCTAGTTGCGGCTGAGTTTGTGCAAGATATCGAGGCATTTTTTTGTGTCAGATCGTAAACAATCAAAAAATGTGCTGTCAACCTCTTCTAAAACGGGTTGGGCTTGATTGATGAGTTGAGCCCCGAGTCTTGTCAGATGAGGAAATTTAGATCGTACATCGCCTGGTCGCTGGCGTCTTTCTATAAGGCCTTTTTGTTCTAAAGTTCTTATAATTTGAGAGGTCATGGTGATGTCGAGATTTGCATATCTTGCAACTTCTGCTTGTGAGACATCGGTTCCATCGGTTGTGAGTTCGTCTATGCAAGTAAGCAAGAGCACTTGAGGATGTGTAAGATCAAGTGGGCTTAGGGCATTTTCTACAAAACGCCTCCATTTTGATGCTGCAAGCCATAATAAATTGCCAAATCCATCTTGTGATGGGTCAAAATAGGCCTCTTTTGCTTTTTGTTTTTTCATAAACCCTCAAATTTTTCATATATGCATGCATATTATATGTATGCATATCCATACAAAGTGTTGCAATTTGTGTCAAATGTTGCACATTTTTTTCTAAATGCTCAAAAAATAAATTCGCGTTTATACATGTGTTTGAGGGCAATAAAATTTTTATTTGTAAAATATGTGTTGACTATTTGCGAAATAAATAGTAATGACAAAAGTATATAGAGCAAACATTTTATATAAACAAAAGTGGAGAAAAAAAATGGTAACTAAAACAACAACTAAAAAAGCTGCTCCTAAGAAAGCAAAACCTGCTGCTCGCAAAACTGTTGCGAAGAAAGTGGTAGCTAAGAAAGCTGTAGCTCGTAAGACTGTAGCTGCTAAAAAGCCTGCTGCTCGTAAAGCAGTAGCTCGTAAGCCAGCTGCTCGTAAAACAGCTGCTAAGAAAGCTAAGTAGTTTTCTTAAGTCTCACTATATTAGTGAGATATAGTTTATGTTATGGACAAATGGGGCCAGTTTTGGCCCTATTTTTTTTGAGGGCACTATGGTAAAAATTGAGCATCAAGAAAAAATTGAATATAATGTAGATGCTTTTGAAGAGAAAGGCTACATAGAAGTAACAAGCTCAGGACGTACCTATCGTTTAAAGGTAGTTGATGATGGGGGAGCAGGACATGCGCTTACCAAAGATGCCGTAACGAGTATTGTTTCAGATCTTATTGATAATAAGTCACTTAGTTTTGGTAGATCTCTATTATCTAAAAAAATCACCATTGACAAAGAAAACTGTAGAACATTAAATCTGCATAGTTCTTTAGTATTTAAGGTAACAACTTCTTCAACTACGCTTCGATCTTTAGTGAATTTCTTTAGAAAAATGATAGTTGAGCCGCTTTTTGGTAAAAAAACTACCTTAACTAAGCATATTACAGTTGAATTTCGTAAACAAGTAGAGAAACTACCAGAAAAGATTAAGCAAAAGATTCTCAATGATTTACGTATTACACATTCTGAACACTACGCCTTAAAATACTTTGGCGACATAATAAATGATCATCCGGAAGAAGAAAAGCTGGCATTTGTCCAAGAAGCACTAAACGGCGCCTACGTGCAAATTGAAGATAATGGCGAGTTTTATAACAAATGGCTACAAGAAGTGCCCCATAAAGTACAAAGAACGTCATCGCACGCCTCATCTGCCACACAGTTCTCTTTTCAGGGCCCACTATTTAAAGAATGCCTCTTTTCTAAGAAAAAAGTAAAAAATGAAGATGGAACATTTAGAGAAGTAACCTGGTTCCAGCTAGAGCGCTATCCCTTAGGTAAAGCCTACGTAATACCCCATCTACTCACATGGGCGCTCTACAAGATAACGGGCAAAAACCAAGGCCCGCATGGGGCTTCGGCTCACACTGAGCACAATAATCCGATAATTCTAAAGCCTTAACTGCATTTTTCCCTTGCCCGTGCCCTTGCCCTTGCCCGATTTTGTATTTGTA
>JAJFUY010000158.1 GCA_021372185.1 Chlamydiales bacterium
AAAGTTTGGGATGTTTCTAAAAAAGCTCAGCATACATGTACACCGTCACACGGTAAAAGGGGCTACGAATCGTGGGTAACAGCTGTTGCCGTTGTGGAGGATGATCTATTTGTTTCTGGCACACGAGATGGCTATCTGGATATCTGGAATTTTGCAGGCAAGGAAATGGGTTCACTTACGTATGAGCCTCGGGCTAATACTGTAAGTAAAGCACGCAATCAGGCTCGAATACATTGCGTGGCAAGAAATACCTTTGGCAAGCCAGGAACCTTTTTTGCAGGTGCCTCAGGCTGCTTTCAGCTTTGGAATAGAGAAGGGGTATTAAAGAGCTGGACTGCTCACGAAAATGACTGGGTATACTGCATAGAGCCACTTTCGGAAGATAGGCTTATTACTGTTATAGGAAGTGCAATACAAGTATGGGAAGGTGTTTTTCAAGAAGATGTTAAAAAGTATCCCCTTCTAAATGAAAAGAGAAAAGGGAAGCAGAGAGCACATATTTCTGCAATAACTAGGCTTGAGAATGCACCCAACACAATGCCTTGCGCACTCTTTGATGGCAGCGTACGTGTAGTCGATATTGAATCACGCCAAGTGACTCGCACCTATCAAGAGCATAAGGGGCGTGTCTGGTCAGTAGTTGAAGTGACTCCCTCAGTTTTGGCAACAGGTGCAGATGACAAATGCATTAAACTGTGGGACCTGAGACTTAAGAAATCTGTACTGACTCTCAGTAAGAATCCAGGACGAGTCTCAGCACTCTTAAAGCTCGATGATACCCAGCTTATTTCCGGATCCTGCCCAGATGACGTCCACAAGTCAAAAGAGAAAGCAACACTCACCTTCTGGGACATAAAAAAGATGGCTAAAAGCTTTTAAAAAGAGTTGTAAACACACTTTTATTGGGGTGGTTGGGAGAATATGGCTTTTAGGGTTTTGAGTTCGTCTATTGAGACTGGGGTGTCGAAGGGCGCGTTTGGGTGGCCTGGTTTTGGGTCTAGGGGCTTGGCCATGCGGCAGAGGATGTTGATTGCTACGGCAGATACTTTTTGAGCGAGATTTTGGGGCATGCTTGCATAGTATTCTTCGTCATTTTCGTCTTTTGGAGTGAGGTTTGTTCCGGCTAGATATTGATACATGGTAATGCCTGCAGCACGCATGTCAAAGGCATTGCAGGCTTTTCTGTAGTTTTCTGGGTCGCAGCGCCAAAAGAAATCACACATGGCTTGGATATATTTTTGGGATCTATACGCGTCAGTATGCGCAGGAAGAAACTCTGTATTTAAATATTCTCTCAGCTCTTCCAATCTTGGTTTATTTACCACTACAAGCGTGTTATCTTCTCTTTTTTGTAGAATATTTAGTTCTAATAGCTGGTTTACCTTTGCCTGAACTTTGCAGGCTGCTTCCAGTTGTTTTGGGTTTGGTTTTTTTGCAAGCAAAGCCACCACTAAATTTTTCATGGCAACTTTATCCGCTTCACTTTCAAAGCGAAAATCAGTTTTCATGTGCTCAGTTTTTGGGTAGATTATCTTAGAGCCGCCAAAGTCCGTAATGTCGCTTTGAGCCTTTTTTTTGTCAGTAGGCTTTATGAGTAGCCAGTTTTGGGGTTTAATGTCGCCGTGGCATAAGCCAGCTTCTATAATGGCAATTAAGCCATTCATAAACTGCGCAAGGTTTACATACTTCTGAGCGAGGGTTAACCGTGGGTTGTTTTGTGATGCGATTCTTAAACGACTAAGTAGGTTTGTTGTTCCGGATAGGTCAGTAGCTGTAACTTGCATAGAACCTCATAAGTAAAAACTTATGAGTAATATACATTATTTTAATAATAAAATTCAAGTTAATTCGGTTCTTACTGAGGCAATTTCTTCTGGAGATAAGAGTGACTCGTATTTTGTAATGAAGGCATCAATCTTTGTAGAGTCAACACTTCCTAATGTGGATTTTTCATTCATCAGTTGCTCTAGTTCTTGTGAGCAGTCAGCCTGCATATCGGCTAGTATGTCTTTAGAGGCGTCATTATCGTACAATGTGCCTGTAGCCACAGTTTTGGACCCATCGGGTGTTTGAACATGGGTTAAAGTAAGTTCATCAGCAATCCCATCTACTTTTTGGCCATTATTGGCCTTTTTGAGGTGGTGGATTTTTTCGTTAGCGTTTATCTCTTCTGCAGCATTATCACTTGTTTTTAGGACTACTTCTTTGTTATCGCGCAGAGAAAAGCCTTTATGAACCTTAGAAGCGGCTCCAGAGGCTATGTATTTGCCTTCAATGATGACATCAGGGTTTTTGGGATTACTTGGCTCTAGCATAGCCGTAACGTTGTGAAGTGTTACTAAAACAGGTTTGGGGAAGTCCTCAAATGTTTTGCGGATGATCTCGCGAGCCTGTTCTGGGCTTAGTTGAGAGTGCTTTTCAAGGGCTGAGGTGAATTTTGCGATGCATTTTTCTTTATGGGCAAAGACTTCTAGTTCTTTACGCAGGGTTTTAGAGGTGGTTGGTATCTCTAAAAGTAGGTCGTGAATGGTTTTTTCTGGTGGAGCGTTATCATCAAGTGATATTTCAGTCCGTACGTTGTCTTTGAGGCTTCTATCAAGGTTTGATGTTATGGCAGAATAGAGCTTTTGATCAAGAATACCCGCTTCTTTAGCCTGTTCTAGATGGGTCATTGTAGACTTAAGGGCTATATTGGGGTTTTTGGTTATACCCAAAGGCTGAATGACAGTATCTCCAAATGACTTTAAAAAGGTCTGTTTTTGTATGTCGGCCTTGGAGGCAACACCATTGGGGACTGTGTGCGCAATTTTGGCCATTTTGGGCTGAATTTGCAGTTTTGTCAGTATGGCGTTAGCCACGCTCTTGATAAGTAATCGAATTGACGGAGCTGTCAGGGTGAGTTTTTGCGTGTATGAGGTAGTGTTTGTGATACTGTTAGAGGCAGCTTTAAGGTGGGGTGTAGACACTTCTGAGACTTTTTGGTCTCTTGGTGAGCGTGAGGCTGCATTTGGGGTAAAAAACTCCCGTATTCCCTCTACAGCTTTTTGGCCTAGATCTCGTACAGACATCTCTATATCCCCTAAATCACATATAAACTTAATATTAACAATTAATTATTTTATTATCAAGTTTCTGAAAGTATCTCTTTTTTAAGGCCTTGACATAGTTAAATACCCTTGCTATACCACAATACTTGCTAAATTAAGGTATTAGTATGTTTGTTATTCCAGGTGGTCCTTCATCATCAAGTTTTTATATGGCGTTTGGTGAACAATTTTCTATTGGTAAAAAACGGGTTTGTATTACTACTGTAAAAGACAAGGAAATAAATGAATACTATCCTTTAAAGATGCCAATACTACCAGTTGAGATGCCATGGGAATCTGCGTTATACAGTGATAAGGCTGTTGAGTGGTTTCTTTATAAAGGGTTTGTTCCTGTATTGATTGATAATAAGACTAAAGTTACTTTGATTGATGAAAATTCATATGAACAAAATTTACACATTACGGCCCTCTCGTCTAAAGTAGATCAAATAACGAGAAGTTTAGGGGTATTTTTACAACATAAGAAACAAGGTAAACTAAAAGATCCAGCTCTACAAAATGACGAAGTGTTTCAGGATTGGTATTTACTTTTATCTGATAAAAATGAATTTGAATTTACTTCGCGAATCGAACTTCTTTATGATCTTGTTGAAGAATGTAAAAAAAGTCTTAAGTGTGAAAATTTTGTGTTAGCAGAACAGTGTTTAGAAAGGCTTTGTCTAATAACGGACGGAAGTTTTTTGTTTAAAGACTGTCATGCGGATTTATTACGTTTTCAAAACGCGCCAAAAGCAGCAGACATTTATCTGGATATTAGCGGCAGTAAAATGGGAGAAGTCTCATTTTTATATCTTGAAAAAGCGATACGCTCCAATCCTGCAAACCCCCGGGTCTCTAGTGCCATTGTACAGGCTCAATGCTCGCAAGCAAGGGCCTTGCATTGCTATGTAACGGCCTATTTGGCTTGTGGCTGCACTCCTAAAGCTGTAGACTATCTTAAAATAATTAAGCAACTAGGAGAAGGTGCTAACAACCCCATCTGCACACTTCTTGAAGCCACATCTAAATCGCAGAGTGTTCGTAAGAAAGAACGAAGAGTTCAGGTACCTGTACAATGGCTTGCAGCGTCTGAAAGTGCTATACCCCCACTTCCTAGCGTGAAAAGCCCACGGCTTGGAAAGTCTCGTGGTTCAACAGACAAGGTTCAAGTAGTGTCTGAGGATGCTCTCTCTAAATCTCAAGCCACAATCAGGCGTGTGAAACAAGTTTCTGGCACCATTTTAAAAAATGAACTTAAGGCTGGATACACCCATCAAGGACTTGAAAAGCTGTTGTGGTGGTATATTGAAAAACAAAAATGGGCTAAAGCTGAATATATTGCCAAAAAGCTGTTGCAGGATGGATATAAATTTACTATCGAAAAGAGTTTGGCAGATATCTGGCAGAAGCAAGGACGGGTGCCTGAGGCTGTGAGGAAGTATTATAGACTTGCGAAAACTGAATATAAGGCAGGTAATGTAGATGCGGCAAAAGAGTGTCTTGAAAGCCTTTATGCAGCTAACAGCAATTTGGGGGCATTTACGCATCAAGAAAAGCAGGTGCTCTACTTACTTTTTTTAGAGCTGTTTGGTCAAAGT
>JAJFUY010000353.1 GCA_021372185.1 Chlamydiales bacterium
TCAATGGGCGTTGTTACTTCTAAAATTCTTGAACGGGTAAGTAATGGCGTTATTTCAACACCCCGAGATGCCTATGTAGCAGACATTGCCACTAGCCAAACACGCGGTGCCTGCTATGGCATTATGATGACAGGTAAGACCATAGGCTGCATTATAGGGCCGTTTTTGGTAAGTTTTTTTGCGCTATTTACTGAAGATTACCGCTTTCTTTTGTGGATCGGCCTAGTCCCTTGCATGGTTGCCATTTTGATGCTCTGGCGCGGGATGAAAGAAGAAGCTCCAAAAACTACTCAGGAGAGTAAATCTGAAGACATTCAGATCTCTATTAAAGACATCAAAAAACTCCCCATAAACTACTGGTCGCTCTTAATTACCTCTTCTTTATTTATGTTTGCGCGCTTTAGCGATGGGTTTTTGGCACTTCGCCTCATGGAACTTGGCGCCCCCACATGGCTCTGCATGGCGACAATTGGTATCTTCAATTCTATCTCAACACTCTGCTGCTACCCTGTCGGACGCCTATCAGATAAAGTTGACCGCTCAAAACTACTCTATTTTTCATACCTCACCTTGCTACTTTGCAACCTGTGCTTTATCTATGCCACAGATGTATGGCTAGGCTTGCTCGGCGTCATCATGTGGGGCGCACAGCGCGGCACCTCTCAAATTCTATTCACAGCAATCGTTGCAGATGTTGCCCCAAAGCAAATCATGGGCACCGCCCTCGGCCTATTCTACATAGTAATCGGCCTCATGTCGCTCCTTGCAGGCGTCGCGTGCGGCTATTTTGCCGACGGCTCCCTCACCTCATCCTTCATCTTCGGCGCCATCGTGTCAACCCTCGCCACCCTATCGCTCTATTTAAGAAACCGCTTCTTCAACACCAAACCAACAACCGAACCTCACACAGCAGGTTCGTAAGAACCCAACTTCACTATTCACTCTCGAAGAGAGTGATGGATGGTAGCCCAGGTCACCGGAGGTGCCCTGGGAAAAAAGATAAAACGCTTAAGCACTCTCGAATGAGAGTGCTGCAGATTGATAAAGCATTGTTGATTTGCAGCACTCTCATTCGAGAGTGCAATATTGCTCTTACATGTTATTCCCAGGGCACTCTAGCGAGTGACCTGGGCTACCTTTCATCACTCTCTTCGAGAGTGAATAGAATGTATACTAGAGGGTTGGATGCATGCTGCTAGCTCTCTAAGAAGCCGCCGATTTTGAGGAGCTTGCCGCAGTGCAAGAGCTCATCTCTGGATAGAACACCCAGTTTATTTTTTGTGTTTTCAAGATAAAACTGAACTGTACGGGCAGAAAGGTCCAATTCTTCCCCATTTTGCGCCGCTGTCTTGCCGTCAACACAGGCAAGTAACACTTCCTTTTCACGAATAGACAACTTGAGTGCCGCATTCAGAAGCTCTTTACTGAGTCCAAGCTGACGAAGAAAGGGGCTACTTTGCTCAGGCTTTGGAACAGAGTTTTCTCCATACTGCCTGTTGTAAAAAGAATCTGAGCCTATAAGCTCAACAAGATCAATTAACCCTTCTTTAGTTTTTGAGTCTTCAGAAATATAATCTAAAAAGCTATTTAACAACGGAAGGTTGTTCATATAAAGAGAGGGAAGAGCAGGAGTAACCTGAGTTGAGGCAAACCCAAAAAGATTTGCCTTATTCTTACCCTCTTTTCTTATGATAAGAAAGGGATGATATAGGGGGTGTTTTACTCGAGCGCTATCCATATACTTCGTATAGTCAACATCATGATCAAGAAGAAAATAGCCACTTTTTAGGCGACGAGGAGTGACATAAAACGCCATATCACGATAGCACTGGTTTTCCCAAAAATGCCCAAAGGCCTCAGTATAACTACAAATCGTGCTAAATTGCCCATCTTCCTTAATACTGCTTTTCCAAAATACATCAAGACCAAAGGATCTTTTAAGCGGATCAACCACTTTACCAAGATAATCCTGGTGCCGGTCATTATATTTAAAAAAATCAGTAAAATTTTGTTTTGACATAACACGATTATAGTAAATTCTACTTTAAAATACAAGCACTATTTATTCATCTTCTACTGTTCTTATACCGTAGCTGCTACGGTATTTTATATCCCCTCATGCTGCTAAGATTTTACATGTAATAAATGGAGGCAATATGAGTGGTGGTATAGTAGATGTTATTGGCGGTACTGCAGTTTTCGCACTGGCAACTGGAGTGTTAGCCTATAGCTGTGGACCGAACGTTGTTGTGGGCGGTCTTGGATTATTGGGACGTGGCGCAAGAAAAGCTATGGCACCCGAAGTGATCGCGGCCAGCGCTTTGTTGAAAGAATCAGTACTGTCTGCGGTACGCTGAAGAGGATTGGTCAGAATATTTTCGACTTTCTTCAAAAAGCTGTATCAGCTTTTTATTCAGGAGTCGAAGCCCCACTAATGTCTCCAGCTAATTTATATTAAATGAATACATGTTCGCGGGGGTACCCCGTGAACATGTACAAAAAAGGAGTTACTTATGCAGCCAGCATCAATAATTAAATTTATGAGCTATAACGTCAATTATTCAAGAAGAGCCGTAGATGAATATTCCGAGTATGGATGGGAAAGTCGTAAAAATGATGTCTACAAACTTATACAAGGGGCAGATCGAAATATCATTTTTTTACAAGAAATTCTCTCTCAAAATCGTGACGAAGTACAAAAATCACTATCCGATTATCGTTGGTATTTCGAGATGACAAATTCACGAAATGGAGTATGTTGCAATGGAATTGGGATAAAAGACAGTTTTCGACCAGGGCAAGAGCGGAAACAATTTTCATACAACTTTAATGTATTTGAGAAAGGCGCTGAAAAAGTTTTAGGAATAGTAATTGATGATCTTTGCTTAGTGAATGTCCACTGTCCCATGGAAGAAAAGGCCCGAATGGCAATGGCAGAAAATTTGGATAAATGCCTTCCTCTAGATCAAGAATTTAAACAAATCATTTTTGCAGGCGATTTTAACTCATTTCCAGACTGCCGAGGAGAAGAACAGATAGAAACAATTGCAAAAGTGACCAGAACCGTTCGCATTTCAGATTCTGCAGTATCTGAAACAACAAAACAAATAGCGACCCGCTCTTTTCAGGCATATCCCTATGATGTGGTACCAGAACAAGCGTTGAACTTACCTGGTAAAATAGATCATATTTTTGTAAAGGATCTTACTCTTGAAACAACACCGGTAGTTTTGGATGCAAGATACGTTGAAGGCAAAACATTTGCCCCTTCTGACCACTATCCAATAGTAACCAGCTTAAAATAATAGGCATAAAACACCTAGCTTGCATTAGGCATTTGATATAACTCAGTGAGCTTGGAGAAAAAACTTCTCCTTCACTTAAATGCCTAATCCAAGTAAAACAGACATTTTAATGTGAGGTATCAATGGGATCCGCACAGTTCACTGATTTCTTTCGACATAACCTGCAGTGCCAGGATCAGCTAGAGCCTTTGCGAGAAATTTTACAAAGCAGCTTTGGTATAGATGATTTTTGGCATGCAACGCTTTGGGAAAATGGCCAGTATGCCAATATTTCTACCTACTACCTACTACTACGCTACGATCAGCAGCTAGGAGTGCATTGTGCATAACTTTACAAGGCTATCATGGAATCAATGATTTCTTTACCAGTCTGAATAAGAATTATATCATTCTCCGCCTTTTGCCTTAAACGAATGAGAGAGCTGTGATCTCGTGAGTTGTAAAAAAACTTCTATACCGCACTTGATGCAGTGTTTTTTTATCTAATCAGCCCTACAATTGTTCTAATATTATTGCAGGGAGTTAAAATTATGACCTTATATTCCGCTTCAATCAATTTTGGAAATTATAATTCTCAACTTCAAGATGTATATCAAATACACAAAAATGCTTGGTTACAAGTGAGTTCTAATAATACTATAGCTCACTATGGCGCAAAATTATCTTCTCACACAACCTCCGATGCAATAGTAACAGAAATATTGAAAAAAGTAGGGCCATTTTATCTTTTACTACTTTGTGGTTTATGGTCACAAATAAATAATACTGTAAAAAGCCAGTCCCCATTTCTTTCTCGAATTAAAACAGGTTTGAATGATATTAATAATGGAATTAATCTTGAATTTGGGGATACTTCATCTAAGGTTTTACTTAAATATTTCTTTGACATGTACAGCATAGACCATTTAGAAGAATATGTAAATCAAGAAAGATGGCCTCATCTTCCCTCCTTTTTTGTTGATGTTCACAACCTTTGTGTAGCTGAAGGGGGATTTAGCGATCTAAAAACACCCAACATTTCTTTCACAGCCGACCCTGTTCTTCGTTTGGTAGCCGGCATGCAAAATGGTAATATACACGACTATTCAGCTACTGACTTTACAGAAATCAGAAAAAACATTCTTAATCGTAATTCTAACCCAAGTAACTGTAAAAGGGCTTGGGATGTCATTTTAGCTAAATATGTCGAGAAAGGGTGGGGGAAAGGATTAAACGAATTCATGGCATGTGGAATTTTATTACTACTTGATCGCGATTTAAGCCCACCTCTGGATCTAATTCTGTCTTTTATAGAATATAATCATCATATTCAATGGAGTAATTTAAAACTTACTATGATCGGCCACAAAAAAAATCGTTATGAAAATCTACATGCCATGGAACAATTTGTTTTATTAACGACTCGCCTTAATTTAATCAGACAGCCTATCATGACTAAAAAAGAGTGGTGGCCAAATTTGATTAGCTCTTTATGGGCACATCATGTTAATAACTTTTTCATGCCAACACATTTTATATTTTGGGGCATCCTAAAAGCTCGTCAAACTGACGGCAATGCACCAAGAGGTTTCTGGGGGGCAACATGTCGTTTAGCAACAGAAATTGCGACAAAACGCATGCCCGCACCAGAAATAACCCTTGAAATGCGACGAGAAGGTTTTGATTTAACCTGGTTTAAAAATGAATTTACCTGGCATATAGCAGCCGCTACCTGTAATAATACTGAAAAATATTGTCCTGCAGATGACCCTCAAGAAAATGCGGCACGCGACGTGAGAAAATATATTAAAATGAAGCACGTTATTCAATTAGTTGAATATATTTTCAGTCAAACACCGATTCTTGATAATGAGGCATGGAATTATGCATACAGATTATTTGAAGTTGCCGATGGTTTTAATCAAATGGATACACACAATACAGTTTAATATGGAGTATTATATGTCAGTTCCCGTTAGTTTTTCTCTTGCTCAGGTACGAAATCAACATTTTGATGTGGAAGATCGCCAAGATATGCCTCAAACTACATCTCGCGTTGCTCGCTATGCAGGTGTTGCATTTATGGGACTTGGAGTAATAGTTGGTGTTGGAACATTTATAGGGTCTCATCTTCTTGAGATTAGTTGGGTTGATAGTAGTGTAGCATCAGGACTTGGGGCCGGACTGGGCGGCTGCATATTTCTTGGGGGGTTTGCTCTTATCATACGTAACCATCAAAGAACAGCAGTAAATGAAATCTAATATAGGGGGCCGTGAGTCCATTCTTTTTGCTGCACCTCCAAAATAGGCTGATGCAGCAAAGCCTGTAACAAGACCCACCCCCGCTCCGGTTTTAATGTATGTTGAAAAAGACATAAATAACCTCCTTTTTCTTTAACAGCCTAAGCCGCCCCCATTTCTAGCGACTAAAAATAGTTTTTACAACACAACTTATTTTTGCTTTTGAAAGTTCTGTACTTAAAGTCAAACCCATACCTGATCCAAGAGTTTCATAACCCAAAGGCTTCAATATGATTTCAGTGTGCGCAAATGAGGCATCCCCAAAAGAACATGCTATTCCTTCTTTTGCCATTTTTGTAAGCCATTGATAAAATATAGGATCAAAATTAGCAGCGGCTGGATTGTAATTGCTTTTAAAAACAAATGCACACCCCTTAACTTTTCCTTCAAATTGCCACTCTCTTTTGCCCTCAACGCATTTTTTATAAAATACAGCCTTTAGTGCAATAGCTGCATCTTTTTCCGAGTCAAATTCATTTGCATTTTTCTTACAAACTTCTTTAGCTATATCATTTGCCTTTTCCGCCGACCGACTAACTGCATTTTTTGCTTCAATGTTTTCTCGCAATGCACCATCTTGTACTTTAAGAGGTGTTCGACACATTGGGCAAGTTGGATCTTTTTTTAGCCACGCTGTTATACAGTCATTACAAAATGTATGCTTACAAGGCGTTTGTAATGGGTTTACATAAGGCCCCAAACAGTAAGCACATTCTTCTTCGATGCATGAATTAATACTTGAAATCATAAAACCTCCTATTTTACTAGTGATTTTTTAAAATAAACAAATCCACCCATACCGTATCACATACGGTACTGCCAATTATTAGACCTGTGCATACTTAAGTATGTTTAAAACAATAAAAGAGGGTGCTATGTCAAATCACGTGTTTGTTGTGTCTGAGTGGTTACCCAAAGAAAAATGCGAAGAACAGTTGTGGGATTTTTTTAAAGATCTAATGGCTGTAACCAAAAAAAATGAACCTGGTTGCATAAGTGCACGGGCTACAAGACAAGTTGCACATCCCGGGTCACCGGGAACATCTAAATATACGATCGTGCTTCTTCAAGAGTATGATACTATTGCATCTTTTGATGCCCATTGTCAAACCGACTACGTGAAAAATGCCTTTGAAAGATATATCGATGATGATAAAACATCTATAGTTCAAGAGTGGTGCTGTAGACTTTTTAGTGAAGAATAAGCTTAATTATTGAAAAAAATCACAAACTAGTATATAATTTATTTTTAATACGAGGCGTCAATGGGATCTGCACAGTTCACTGATTTCTTTAAACATAACCTGCAGTGCCAGGATCAGCTCGAACCTTTGCGAGGACTTTTACAAAACAGCTTTGGTATAGATGATTTTTGGCATGCAACACTTTGGGAAAATGGCCAGTATGCCAATATTTCTACCTACCACGATCAGTGGGGATATTTTTGGACAGATTCGCATTTTAAAAACAGCAATTTTATGATTGCTCCCTCGGGCCTTCGAAATTCTTGCTTTCAGCTAGCAGAAGACCCTGATTTTGCACGTGTAATGACCTCCTTCTCAAACCACAAATACACACAACACCACCCTTTTATTATCATCAGTAAAGAGGGAAATGACAAAGCCCATGTTTTTGGTTTTGCTGCAAGAAGCCATAAACCACACCTGCCTGCCTTTTATATGAATAATACTGCGACTCTCAATCGCTTTATAAAGTACTACCTCTCTTCAAGCCGCAAGTTTTCGCAGCATTGTGATGAGCAGTTAATTGATATGGCACATTTACGAGGAAATGACAAGTTTTACAAAATAACCTATGGCCAAGAAAGTTTAATCAACCACAAAAACCATAAACAGTTTTTCAAAGCAATAGGTGTAGACCCGCTTCTTTTTTCTCAGGCAAAGTCTCTTACCAAACGTGAAAAAGATGTGCTGTTAGGTCTATCTGATGGCAAAAACTCAAAAGAAACAGGGCAAGATTTAGCGCTATCCTTTAGAACCGTCCAGTCTTATCTTGACAACTGCAAAAACAAACTAGGTGCCGTTTCTCGTGAAGAACTTCTCGAACAAGCCAACCTTCTTAAAATAGCCGGCTTACTCTAATGAACTTTCGTTGCCACTATAGCTGTGTTTTTTAGGTATTTTACTGAAATAGAGGGATTTATTGCCACTTTTGCTAAGCTGTCTGTGAGCAGGTCAAGCTCCTCTTCGTTTCTAACCTTTTTGCTGACTAAAAATGTTTTTGCCGCTTTCATAGCAAGAACCGGAATATCTTTTGTATACTGAGTATCCATTATTGGTTGGAACTTATGTACAGAAATTTGTGCGTTTAGGTGAGCAAAACACTGCTTAATAGTGCTACCAAGTTCAAAATCGGCATGAACGCCTTCAAGCGCCTGAACCGCGCGAGTAAGTCTTAGCCAGTTGTTATATGCTTCAACATCAAGCCTCTCTTGGCTCGCATTTTGAATGCAATGAACCTTATATACACTACATTCTTCGCAAACAAGCGATCCATTTTCGTTGAGGAATTTTTCAAACAAAATCTTTATTGTTGCTTCGACCTGTTCTTTTGGTATGTATGCCAAGACCCAACGAATGAATATGACATCAAACTTTTTACCTCTAAATTCTTCCAACGTATCAATATCTGTCAAAGAGCCAGTGACGTGAGTGCCTGCTGGTATCTTTTTACGAAGAATAGCGATATTTTCAGCACTAATATCTAACGCTGTATACTGCTTTTGGCCAACCTGCTCTGCTATCCAGCTTCCAATCTCTCCTGTTCCCGGCCCAATCTCTAGTACACAGCCTCCACGTTTTAAAGAGGTAGTTACAATTGAAATTGTATTTGGATTATAAAGTTCATTGAGCCTTTTGAGCCGCTCCTGTTCGAAGGCTGACTCATCTGAGAATATATAGTGATTCTCGGCACCCTGGTGTGTAGGTGTTACAGACATAATTCCCCCATTTGTTGTGTCGAATAATTATGCTGCATCGTCTTACTATCAAAACACCGTATGCATTACGGTATGTATATTAAATTCCGATCATGTATACTTGATGTTTTTTATGTCATCATTATCATTAAATCTTACTGCTTTACATTTAGCAAAACAAGAACCAGTTACATTTGCCCATGAAGAGGCGTTTTATGTTGCCGAGATAGGAGAAAAGACTCTTGATTATCTAGCACGTATTTGCCAGCTTACCTATGAGACTACAGCTGAAAATGAATTGATTTTGACATTTTTTGATCATATAGAGCGCTCAAGTTTTGATAGTTTATTTTTTGTAAGTGTAATCCGCAACATTCCAAATCTCGATATTCGTGATGGGTACGACGATGATCTTTGCGATGATAACACGGTAAAAAGGAGCCTGTGTGGCAAGATTTTTGATACACGCATAGCCGAAAAAATTCTCTTTTTTCTAGATGAACTAAAAAGAAGAGGTCTTGCACTCAGTAAAAATGAATTGATCTATCTTGAAGAGGTAGCAAAAGAACTCCCCTCAAGTTTGGCACGAAATGCCATCAACCAATATCTCTTATCAGGACGAGCTCATTTAGTACTCATGGCTTTACAGTACTTAACACCTTCTGTCCAAGCAAAGAGCAGCCATTTTACGTCCTCCAAAAACCCTTTAATTTAGAGCCAGAGCCAAAATAGCGTTGCGC
>JAJFUY010000356.1 GCA_021372185.1 Chlamydiales bacterium
GAAATATATTATATCATAAAGTGTAAGCTATGTGGGTGTGCTAAAGTGTAAACCATGTCTATTGGTTGGACCGTGATTGAATCGCCCTCAACCGGGCTCTACGGATGTTTTTAACCATTCCCACCGTTCCCTATGGTCACAGTGGGCTTCGTTCAATCGCCCTGAAGGGCTCCAAGAAAATGCCTAAAAGAAAATGCTTTTTCACAGCCTGTATGGTGATATTACTTAATAGGATCTTGAGGCACGAGGTCGGTGATGAAGCTGCGGTTGGCGGTGTTCATTTTTACGATGTTGCCTGTTACGCCATCGATGATAAATGTTGGCCAGAAGAAGATGTCTAATAATGCTACTGGCTGGAATTGGCTATTTACCATCATAGACTGTTCTTGGTAGCCATCTTTTTTTACGGTGATAAGTTTGCCGCCATAGATGTAGCTTGGCAATGTAACAACAGCTGGTGTTACACCATAGCGCTGGTTATCTACGTAGATTGTGGCGCCAGCAGGACGTGTTTCTACGCGCACATCACGAGTGTTGTCGCCGGCAATTGTTGCACAGCCTGTTGCTAGTAAGCCCATAGCAGTTACAATAAGAATGTTACATAGTCTTTTCATTATAAAAGCACCTTTAGTTATTATTTAGGCGCATATAATAAGCAGTGTTTATTAAGATCTTATAAAGCTATTATAAACAGGTTTTTTTCATATACTCATAAGCTGCAACTAAAGGTATTTGCGCCTGAGATGAACCGTCACATTTATCCGGATGGGTCAAGCGTGATGCTTCTCTTAAGAGCTTTTTATAAGTATCACATGTCCACGTAGGTTGGGTATCGATGTCATGGCTGTTTATGCCCTTTGCACTGGCTCGTTTCAACATCTCACTGTGATCATATTCTGAAGCCACTACTTTTGTTACATCAACAAGGCTTGCCACGCTGTTTACAGTAACCACCGTCATCTTTTTAAAGGCATCCCATGGGCGATTTACGTAATTATTATACACTCCTGTAAGCCCAGAAATGGCAGTTAGTGCCACACAGGCTGTCTTGGCTAATTGCGTATAGACGCGTGTAGTTGGTATAAGCTCTAATGCAGCTAAGCTTATGACTTTTGGCCAAGAGTACTCACCATTGGCAAGATAGCCGACAGTCCCGGCCATGTGAATAGCTTCTACTGCCGCATCGATGTACTCAGTAGAGCCTGTAGCCGCAAGTATCCCGCGAGCAAGCCAAGAAGTACACGTAGCGGCAAATAGCAAAGAATCGCCCGTGGAGATGTAGAGCGGGTCACGCCTCACTGTCTCCTCTCTCAGGTCGTCAAATATTTCTTTATTGGGAATAGCACCATACGTGAGCAGCAAATAGACAGCATAGATATCTCCTTTTTGGGCGGCCATTGCAAGAGGTGTTATGCCATTTGCATCTTTTTGGTTAGGATCAACTCCCATTTCTAATAGAAGGTGTAGTACATGAAATGGACGGGTAGCTTCGTCAATAAGTGGCTTTTCGTAATATTCTTCTAAAGCTACATGCAAAAGAGATTGTCCCGTTGACGTTTGGACTTTGGGGTCGGCTCCTTGCCCAAGTAAATCTAAACATGCGTCAAAATGGTGAGCACGCAGCACTTTTTCAAGGGCATTTTCTACCAATTGAAATGGCTGTAACTTACGAAAGTTATCCCAGTCAATCTTAGTAAGGGTAATATTGCCACGAACTCGTAAAATTTCAGTACTGATAGCTTCTGGGATATTTTGCTTATAAATTCGCTCTAGTATTTTATCTGCTTCAACATATCTTTTTTCAAAAATAGCCTTGTCGTAATCATCAAGGGCTGGAGGGGCAAGAGGTTGTTGAGGTTCCAACATACGTGAAGAAATAGCTGACATATACGCCTCTTTAAGACATTAAGGCAGAAAGTATACAGTATCGAATGTTATTGGGCGACGTAGAAACTTGCCCTTGCCCGTCCCCATTTTGTATTGGTATTAGTGTGCCGTAGGTACACCTCCTTATTAGCCCATTAGTGTAGCACCGAAGGTGAAAACTATGGGAAAACAATATAATTAATATATGGAGCCACTTTAGTGGCGATTCAATCTTAAGATTTTGCCGCCACTAAAGTGGCTCGAGATATTTTTTTTCATTGAGTTCCCATAGTTTGCCACTTCGTGGCTACACTAATGGGCTAATAATGAGGTGTACCTACGGCACACTTAATACAAATACCAATACAAAATCGGGCAAGGGCACGGGGACGAAAATACAAAAGGGCAAGGGCACGTTTAAATATTTGGAGCGAGCTCAATTTGGTCAGTATAATGAAGCATACACATTGAGACATACGCTTCGTTACCGCCCACTTGGATTTGCTCACCATGCGTTATTGGATTGCCCTGGCTATCTACTCGCATGTTCATGGTAGCTTTACGGCCGCAGTGGCAGATGGTCTTAATTTCTACAAGCTCTTCTGCCCAGGCTAGAAGATACTTACTCCCTTCAAAGGGCTCACCTGTAAAGTCTGTTCTAATGCCGTAGGTAAGAACTGGGATGCCCAGTTTTTTGGTAATTTTTACCAATTGGGCGACTTGATGTTTTTTTAAAAAGTTGGCTTCGTCCAACAGCACGCATTTTAACTGCGGCGTTACCACATTTTGTGTGTAGGCAAAAAAATCAAAGGCATCGTCAAAGAGCACAGCTTCTTCTTTTAGGCCTATTCTCGAATAGATCATGGGCGGGCCAAATCTTGTATCAAGGTTTGGGGCAAATAAGAGCGTGTCCATGCCACGCTCTTTATAGTTATAGCTAGACTGCAAAAGGGTGGTGCTTTTGCCGGCATTCATTGCAGAATAATAAAAGTAGAGCTTTGCCATTTTTTCCTTATGCTGCCTTTAGTTTTACTTTTTCTCTAATACGGTGCGTGAGCAAATAGCTAATTACAAACCCGATTGGAAAGATCATAAATGAGCGCATAAAGTCACTACGAGAATAAAAACGTACACCGTCTATTAACTGACCATCCCAACCAAAGTCTATCAGCATACCTGATATTGGCTGCAGAATAAGCGCTGAGCCCATAATGATCATTCCAGCAATACCCATTGATGTGCCTGTAATTTCTGGTGGGTTATTTTCGGCAATAAGTGGGTAGCTTAGTACCTGCGTACTTGTAGTTGCCCCAAGACAGAAAAATAAAAAGGCAAACAAAATTGGGTTTGACTCTTTAGTGATAGCGATGATACCAAAAATGGCTAATGAGCTTAAGGCCCCTGCCATCATAGCAGGCTTTCTCTTTGTCATTTTATCAGAAATAAAACCAACAATCGGACAGCCAACAATTGTACCCATGCAGACCATGCTTGTTACAAAAGAAGCTTCTGTCTGCTGCATACCATGCACCTGCATTAAAAAGAGCGAGCCCCACATAGCACCTAACAGCATAACAGGTAAGTTCATCATACCAGTATATACACCGCAGGCAATGTTTTGGCCGTTCATCACACTGAGCTTGATCCCTTCCCAAAACGGCACACTGCTTTGGTTAATATGCTTTTTATCGCGGGCATCTACTACAAACAAAAAGATCAGCATAAAAATTACCGCGCCAATGGCTGCATCAATCAAAAGAGCATCTCTCCAGCTATAGGCCTGGGCAAGAAGTGAAAATGGAGTCTGCGCAATAACGCCTCCTAGTAGCCCCATAGTAAGCATAAGGCCCATCACAAGTGCATGCCAGCGAGCGGGAAACCAGCGCGAACAGAGCATCATACAGCTCAAAAAGCAAAACGCATTACCTATTCCAGAAAAAAAGTGGCAGATAGAGGCCTGTAAAAGTGTAGTAGAATAAGCAAACCCTATAGTACCTGCGATACAAAGCCCAAGAGCTATCAAAACCACACGACGAACAGAAAATCTATCTAAGATCATACCAGCGGGCAATAAAAACATTACGTCTGCCAAAATGTAGGTAGAGCCTAATATGCCAAGGTCAGTTGCTGCAAACTGCAAATCTGTCATAAGCATTGGCGTAATGGCATTGAGCATATGTAGCTGCACCAGTTCATAAGCAAAAAAGAGCGAAGCCGCAAAGCAGACGAAAAGTGCCTGAATCATTCGGTTTTGGGTCATTTTAGCAGCGAGCATAGACAAATCTCCGAGTGTATTTTGGCAAGACTATAAATTAACACACGGTTATTCAAAAGCGAAAAAAGAGACAAAGATTTCGGCATAGAGCTGTTTTGATCTTATTCTTATTCTTTTTTTTAGAATGGGTCAAAAAGACAGAATAAGAATAAGATCAAGAATAAGAATAAGAAAAAACTTGGACTTTGTTTCTCAGGCTACGGGCTTTCAAACGAAAAAACCTTTTTCCAATCAGTTTTCATGCTGATTACCACCCAGCCATTTT
>JAJFUY010000161.1 GCA_021372185.1 Chlamydiales bacterium
ATGGGTCCCACAGTTTGCACCTGCGGTGCTACACAGTGGGCTAATAATAAATGTGGACCTGCGTCCCATAAATTAGTTTGTTTTTCACAGGCTCTTAGTGATTGAGGTTGAGGGTGGGGAAGCGTGCCTTTAGGCGGCAAATAGCCTGTGGGCTTATGCCTGTGCAGTATTTTAGGTCGAGTTCCTTTATGTTTCTGCCCCAATCGATGATGGTATCTATCCAAGCATCTGTGACTTGAGTGCAGCTCCATAGGTCTAGTTTTTCAAGCCATTGGCATCCCTGCAAGACTGCTTTAATAGCAGTCAGTGAAAATTGTGTGCCCTCTGTAAGGCTAAGCTCTAAAAGTCGTGGGCAATTCTCTGCAATTACATAGAGTGATGCATCGGTTACACCATAGCACCAGTCAAGGTACAAAGTACGAAGCTCTTTACACTGTGTAACAAGTAAAATAACACCCTGGTCGCTAATCTTATGACATTTAAGAAGTGAACAGTCGCTTAAAAGTTGACAGTGATTGCTTAGGGCAAACAGGCTGTTATTGGTGAGGTTAGAGCATTCGGCTATATCGACTGCTCTTAGATTCTTGCGTCCCTGGATCATCTCGCAAAAGCCAAAATCTGTTATTTCTTCTGCGTTGTAAATGCGTAGCTTTGTAAACGAAGGATTTTGTCTTGCAAAATGGATAAAATCTGTATCCGTCATCCTGCGCAATGATCGAGGGTGTATGCAAAATATTTGATGTTCCGGAGTTTTTAAAACCCACCCTTGAGCTTCTGCTGATTGTGTTAGGTCATAAGGGCGATCGATTTCCATTGCATTAGGATCAACCTCCCCAAAAGGCAACCCATCGGCAAAATGAACTTTTTTTAAAGTTTTTAGTTTTTTGGTAACATTGCCAGCATCCATCCGCGCGGGGCGTAATGATTCTTCTTTCTTTCGTTTTTTTTCATTTTCACAATCGATGTTTTCAACGTCATCGCCGATATCCATTGTCTGATATTCATGAGGCTGAATATCCACTGCGTCAACAAAGGAAACTACGTCATCACTAGTATCCATTGCATCAAAATAAAAATGTCCGTCAAAACTAGAAACATGCATGTATGTGCCCAAATTTTCAAATTTTGGCACAGAGTTTATCATTACAATTACTAAATGTCATCTTGTTTTGCGGCTATGCAGGGGGCAAGGCTTGCCCCCGAAGAGGTTTTAGAGGCTATATTCTAAAACGATGGCACCGCCGCTTTCACTTAAAAACAGTGTCCGTACGTTGATGAGCTCTTGTGTGGGTTCATTTTTGAGCATGGGTACGCCGTAGGTTTTTACAAGCTTTGCTGCAAAATCAGTCATAGATGCCTGTACTTTTAGGTTATAGGCAACGGGTGTTACTAGGTAGTCAAAATTGGTAAAGAACTTGGCTAAATCGGCACCTGTATGAACAAAAAGGGCGTTGCCACCTTTACTCATGGTGATTTTGTGGATGAAGTCGTGGTGGAAATTTTCGCCCACGCCAATGGCTGTTAAGCCAATCCCATCACTTGCTTGATCGCTTACTAAGCGTAGTATGCTTGCTGTATCTGTAATTCCGGTGTTAAGGCCTGCATCAGAAAAGAGTATAACTCGATTTTCATACTCTTCTTTAAAGCTTTTGGCAGCTTCGTTGTAGCCATCTCTTAGGCCAGCATCAAGGTTTGTTGAGCCTCTTGGGTGGATTTTTTGAAGTTTTGAGATGATTTGGTTTTTATCTGTTACAGGTGCGGCATTGTGGATTATTTCACTTGTGCCATCAAAAACTACAATTGAGAGAATGTCTTGTTCAGTAAGGTGTGATAGCGCTTTTAAGACAGCATCTTTTGCCCAGTCAAGGCGAGATCTTTCTGTATAGTCGTTTGCTGCCATAGAGCCTGAAATATCAATAACAAAGGCTAAATTTAGAGGCCGTCTTTTAAATGTTTCCGGCGTAACATTTGAGTTCATGCCCACTTGTACATACAGCTTGTTGGCAGCTTTGTCATAGCCCCAAGCGGGATTTAGACTTATAAGCTGATCAGCGGGCTCGCCATCAAGCGGCAAGGTAAAGCTACTTAAAAAGCCCTCTTCAATAAAGCTTTGAGTATCGGGTACAAAGCCATCTTCTACTTGCTTTTTGAAGTGTGAGTAGTCTTGCACGCCGCCTGATGTGACCTGTAAAGAAGCAGGAGCTGCTGCCACTTTCATGTGCATAGCCTGCGTATTCATGCTCTCAAAATGAGGAGCAGTTTCACCTGATAACATGGCAGTGCTGAGTTTTTTGGCCATAGTAATCGCCTCTACAACATCATCATCCGTAGCGTAGAGTGTGTGGAGGGGTAATTCCTGAATATTTCTTAAAAGACGATCAGCATGCTCTTGTCTAATTTCGTGCCAGTAGCAAATAGGAGGGCGCGGCATGAGCATGGCCTGTTGGCAAGGTCTGTAAATGGGATAATCAGGGTTATAGTTAGTACGTGCCGTATGATAGTCTTGTAAACTCGTGGTGATAAGCTTTGAAAGCTTTATAGCAAACAGTGTTTTATGCATGCCAAGGTTTGATACGCAAGATTCCTCAAAATTCGTTGGAAGAACAATAGTGTTCTCTTGCTGAACTCGTTCTTTAGTAGTAGCTTCTTGATAATTAATTTTAAGATTTATAGAAGACGCAAGTAACTGAGATGATAAAAATACTGTAAAGATAATGCTATAAAGTTTGTTCATACTATTACTCCAAATTATTGTGCCTCTCACTGTATACAGTGTCGCATTTTTTGGCAGTAATTTTACAAGATGTTGCGCCTATAGGTATTTTATTTTGGAAAACCAGTATTGAAAGAAATCGTGCGACCATTCACTTAACTGGGAGTCATCTCGCAGAAAGATTCCAACATCATTCTTTGCATCTTCAATATTCAGCGTTTTCAACCGAGCTGTAAAGACTTCTGACAGGCGCTCTTTAGAAAGCTCTTCATCTTTTCCAAGCTCTTTATTATTTTGCATACACTTTGCCAAGTATGCAAGATTGAGAGGAACGCCCTTACGTATAAACCAGACGACATCATACCAATCTCTACCTTTTACGCGATTTTTCCAGGCGCGATAGATCGCTGCATGTAGCTTGCAAGCAAATAGATCCGATTCTACAACTGTTGTAATGGAAACCGGCAATGGAGCTTGGATATATTGATTTGTTAGAGTAAGCCCAGCAATAGGGTCAGTATCTATTTCAACCTTGATGCGTAAAAGAGTTTCTGGGTGAGTTCCTTTTAGGCTACTTTCTAATACACCAATTTTCAGCATTGATTCATACGTATTTGCTTTCAAAAATGCTGATTTTATTGGAGAGTCCATATTTTTTTTCTTTTCTATGAGCTCTACTTCAAAACCATATGCATGAAGCTCGTCTGCAACAGTTTTTGCATAAGGCGCCCAAGTAAAATCTGCATCTGGTTGATTGAGTGTAAAATCTAAATCTTCTGAAAAGCGATCTAGTCCATACAAAATTCTCAGCGCAGTGCCTCCATAAAATGCCGCATGTTCAAAAAACTTTCCTCTCCACAACCCTACAAGGGCGATTTCTTGGAGAATTTCACGCAAGGCTCTTTCTTGTTCAACAGGTGATTTAGGCGAATATTTTTGCAGCATGGTCTGAACAACTTCGTTCATTTTATAATCCTTGCAGTAGGCTGATTAAATAGGTGATCGTGCTATGAGGGTACGCCTCATTGATTTTTTTTAGAAGTGAGATATCCAATTTTTTTAAATCTTCTTCTTCTATGCGAAAGTCCTCAAACAAAATTTCCTGAAGTTCTCTATGAGTAGATACGCGACCTCTTCGTATAATTAATTGATCCGATAATGCCTTTTCTGGGGTGGCAATAAGATAACTTTGATATTTTGATATCTGCTTATGGACCAGCCCGATAGAATAGGCGTGTAGTGGTCTATGAAAATAACTAAATCGACCAATAGGCGTTTTATACTTCTGAGGCCGCTTAAATGTAACACTTGTCACCTCAACAACTCTCTCAGGGATCATTCCATAAGTTTGTAGAGCCCATTCTAAAGAAACATAGGATGGCCCATACATAATATTTGCCAAGGTTTCTAACGAATGTGGCTGACGTGCAAAGAGCTCACCAAAAATATATATGCCTTTCTTTATCCGTAATAAAGCGTGAGATTTTAATAAATGAGTAAGTTTCGTACGTGGAAAGCTATAGTCCTTCAAGCAATCCATGACAAAGCCATAATCTAATTCTTCAGATGGTGCCCTCGATCGTAATACTGCCATTGCCGGATCCATGCATCCTCCTATAAATTGTCGCCTATGTACATGATTCTACAACATAGACGTCATTTTTGCAAGTAATTTACGCAAAATTAACGCCTATGTAGTCATTTTAGCTACATACATGTTGTTTTGGCGTAAGTGAAGTCCAGAAAAAACATTGTCGTTTTTAACCAGTATGTTAGCTTTTGGACAACATACTGGTTTTTATCGTCATTTCTTGGAAAAATTTGACTGGTTTCTTAGAAGAAACTCCAAAATTATTGGAGTTTCTGGGGGAAATAGCCTGACCCCCGCTTTATCCTCTACAAGTTGGAGGGGTGTTGTTTTGAACTTTGGCGAATTCCTTTTAGTATCTGTCGTCTGATTTCGATTCCTGGGGACACGATTGTTAAAGGCCATTCTAAAGTTTTGGTTTGAAGCGAGAGTAAAATGAGAGGAGGAAGGTTGCCAAGGGAAATAGGGGTGCAAACCATTGAGCGAAGTTCTGCCTTGTAAAAGAATTCTTTAGACGGCAAAGGGAAATAAAAAGCCCGAGAGCGTCTGTAAGCTCTCGGGGCTGTTGGCATCAACTAGATGATGGTTCTAGCTACATTTTTTGTCAGCTACGCATTGCTGGCATACTGGCTGGTCGCAGCCGCGCTGTACTTGCACGTAGTAGGTTGACTGGCGTACAAGCTGAGGTTCTGCATCTAGTGGTGGCAGAATTGTAAGCTCACCCTCAGCAAGTGGGAATGGATTTGGGTTTACCATGCCATTTAACTCAGGGTTTGTCATCACGAATGCCGCATGGAAGTTGTTTCCACTTGAAGTAAGTGACATATAGTCGCCGGGAAAACGCACTGTTTCGCGTGACCAGAAACATTGGCGCAAATCAAATGACTCAGGAGTCAAGCGCACATCTTCTTTTAGTTTTAGGTCTTTGTCATATAAAGCTAACCAGACATCTGTTGAAAGGACGTCATTTACACTTGTTCCCTTATAATTTCTAAAATCGTAATAGAGTAAACCCACTGTTCCATCATCAGCAACAGCCAACGCTGGCAGAAACTGCTGAACCGGAGATTTTGACGTGTTAACTGTGAGAGGGCGTGAAGACCATGTTTTTCCGCCATCTTTACTCATAGAAAGGTAGATACGAGCCCCGACACCATTTGGGTTAGCAAGTTGATCATGCCATGCTGCATACATTCTGCCGGTTTTTTGATTGATGGCTGAAGATACGCCAACTTGAAATGTTCTCCATGTAAATGTTGGATCGATAGGGTCGACAGTAATTGCTGGTATACCATTTGCAAAGATGGTAGTTGGTGTTGACCAAGTATCACCTACATCATCTGATCGAAAGGCTACAACATTGTGACTTACCGCAGGATCAGGAGTGCCAGGAAAATTCAGCATAGTAACAGTTACCAAAGGATGGTGTTTTTGAGGTAGTACATGCACGCGATCGCCCCATGTCCAACCAGTCGTGCCCCAGTCTTGCGCTATAATGCGAGGAGACCAGGTATTGCCGCCATCAGTTGACTTTTGGAATACAGACTTATTTGTATCAAATAGAAACGCGTTATATGGGATATCCACCGTCAATGCATAGATATTATCCTTGCGATAGGGATCTGCCGTCATAAGTGGTCGGTCTAAGAAGCGTGAATTGCCATCATCGCGTGTGGTGTGAAATACGCGTGTCCAAGACTGGCCGCCATCTTCGGATTTAGCATAGGTGTTTGCTTCATCAAACGTGTGAGGCTCGGGATCTGTTGAGTTAAATGAGGTTGTATAAGCAAATGCATTGCCATAATAGTCAAAAATAACGTTTGGATCGCTTGCGCTTTGAAAATCATCGTCTGCAGTTGGTATAGTTGTGCCCTGGCAGCGGCTAAAGGTGACATCTGAATGATTCCACGTTTTACCGCCATCTTTTGAATATAGGTAGACATCTGACAAAAAGCCTGTTTCATAAGCATCCTGATGAGTCGTAATAATCAGGTTGCAAGGATCGCAAGGATTTACTGCTATCCAGCATTCATCAGTCACATTTCTATCCCATAAGCCTGTTGTTGTATAAGGATCGTAAGGAAGTCGCAGGCAATCAAGAGTTGGTGGCAGGCGTGTTTCACCTGTAACCTGCACCGGCGTTAGAGCTCGTGCATGTTTTTTGTGACATTTTTTACTGGATGTTTCATGGCTTGAATGCTGCTTTGCAAAGCCGGGCATAGGAAGCATGCTTGCCAAAAGTAAGCTTGTTGCCCCCAGCATGCATCGTAAAGATGATGTTCGCATAGTATTCTCTCCAATTTAGAGGTGTTTTAGTTAAGCCAGTTGTAAAATTAAAAAGACTCGATGTGCCTAACATGC
>JAJFUY010000002.1 GCA_021372185.1 Chlamydiales bacterium
AGTAGTCTGGTTAATTTGCTTTAAGAGCTTTTTTGATTTTTTACAGCATTTGTCATCTTTATGGCTTGTAGATGATTATGAGTGCTTTTTATCTGCAAAAAGCGGTTGCTGGATGCTTGTAGCCAGTGTGAGCATGGCCATGAGGCCAAATATAAAGTGCTTTAATCTCATTAGAGGACCTTTGGTAAATTTTTTATACAGTGTTTCGAAGCGCTACTTTAGACCATGAGGAGCAGCCGGCATACGCTTAGCATGCACCTCTTGCATCACCTTACGGGCGGTTGCAAGATCATATTTGTAATTGCCCTTCTTCATACCTTGATGTACGTTCATGAACTCCTTTGAAAGCTCTTTACCCTCTTTTGTCATCTTGGCATGGTATGCGTTAATACGCTTTTCATGACCCTGAAGATTAAATGTTTTAGCCTCAACACCACGAGATGGCACTATAGCGGCACTCACAGGACTTACAAACAATGCTGCAAGGGCTAATGACAACGCTGCAGACTTTTTTAACATGATATGCATAGAAACTCCTTTTCGAATTTTTGTGATTAACGAACAAAAATTGAATGTACACACCCCCAATCTTTTTTTACAACATAATGCGAAAAAAAATTGTCGATGAGTCTTTAGAAAGTGCGGGAATTGCTCAAGCGGCTATAGTGCGTGATACTTCCAACGATAAAAACGATAGAACGATAGGAACGATAAAACAAAATCTAATAGGTTTTAACTCGACTTTGCAACTTTTTGACGGTGCTTTCTCCACATCAGCCATCCATCATCAATTTAATTTCCCCGGAAGGCATAAAAATGCCTTTCCGGAGAAATTAAATTGACGCCTTAAAGATATCTTCTAGAGTGATGATCCTGTCAAAATAGCTCCGAGCAAGAAGTGCATCAGTTGCGCCACTTGCACTGATTAACACTTTTTCAATTGTCTTCCCTTTAGGATCTGGCATCAGGCGTAATTTTTTTTCAACCTCATCTATTACCTCTATACCGACTTTACTTTGTGTGTACTTGATTTCACAGATGGTGAGAACATAGTCAGCTCGATCAAATATAAGGTCAATCTGATACCCAGACTCTTCTTTTATGGTTGTACGGTTAAAGAAAGCACCGCTTTTGTAGCGAACGGCTGAGAATCCGATGATCGTTGCGATCATTTGACTATTCTTTCGACAAAATCTCTCAAAGGAAAGACCCAGCCATTTCTGATAAGACTCTTTGTTTAGAGCGTGCACAGGGTTGAGATTGTAATCTCCTAGCTGGATTCTGTCAGATAAAGGTGCAATAAATTTGAAGTAAAATCGTAAATAGCTGTCTGCAATACAGTATCGAACCATATTGCTGTTGCTGTCAGCCTGATAAGGTTGGTACCGCTCTATAAAACCACAGAGCTCAAGATCTTTTAGAACAGCTGTCAAAGTGCCTCCACCCTTTGTATGGAGCTTTTCTTCTATTTCTTTTTTACTAGCAAATTTGACCTGACTTAGATAGTCGATAATTTCTTCGTAATGAACGTTTGACGCAAAACTACTGATAAAAATTCTATTTTTTTCAGTGCTAAAGTAGCTATTCTTTTTAAAGCTCTCTTCGCAAATACCAATCTGAATGGAGGAATGCTTTTTTATTCGCTTCAAATATTCAGGTATACCCCCGACAGTCAAATAAGCATCCATGACTTCTCTTTGCGCGCGATTTGCTAAGAACTGCTGCGTCTCTCCGAGAGAAAATTCTGTGAGGTTTATTTCATACATGGAACGGTTGTAAAGTGCTTTTGAGTGCACCACTTGATTGAGCATAAATGATGGCGAAGACCCACAGAGGACAACTAGAAGGTCAGACTTATGTCGTAATTTATTATCCCACACATACTTTAAATCTGAAATAAGCTCATTTTTGTATTCTGCTAGCCACTGAAGCTCTTCTAAGTAAAGGGTGCATTTTCCGCTTGGGAGCTTGCTTGCAATAAAATCGAATAGTTCCAACCAGGTCTTAAACTGCATGCGAGTGATGTATTCATCATTTAGTGCCTTTGACAGCTGGTAGAGCACTCGATACATTTCTGCCTGAGTATTGCCATCTTCAACGCCCTCAAGTTTTATCAAGCCCCGGGTCTGTAGTGTCTGTTCAATAAGTTCTGTCTTCCCAACGCGTCTTCGGCCGTAGACAACAAGTATACTGGCTTCACCAGAGTTTGCAGCTTCAAGAATGTATGCCTTTTCACTCTTTCTTCCGATAAAGACATTTTTCATTGTCCGCTGGTTGCTTTCGTTTTGCATTTACCCCCACAATGGCCACATATACCCAAATATTACCCTATCTGGCCAATAAATTCAATACATTTTCAGCCAGATATCATATATTCATGACATATTTGGCCAATTCCTCTGAAAAGGTATTTTTTAGAAGGCTCGTAAAAAAAGGCCTGGCAGGATTTAGGAAAAATCTTGCCAGGCCTTTTAAGCTTTGCTCTCTTACGGAACAAGTGAAAGGTTATAGTACTTATTGCCACCCACTGGGTAGGCAGTCAAAGTACCAGCATCCACCGGACGTACACCTGCAAAGTCGATGTCGTAGTTGGTGAACTGAGTAGGCATGACACCGCAGTTAAAGGCGGTGTTGTTTACCCAGGCGCTTGAGGTTGTGTCTTGATCATCTTGGTAACAAGAGATAGAGCAGTTGTCTACCTCGTTATTTTGGATGAGACCGTTTTTGCTAAAGCCTGGAATATACACAATCAAGTAATAGGTTGTACCACTTGTAAGACCACCAATGTTTGTGCCTCCACCATTGTTATACAAAATAGTGTCACCTGGTTGCCATCTTGTGACTCCCCCACTAAAATTAAGATCAGTTGGAGTTGACAAGATGTAGTCTCTATTTAAATCAACACTTGATGTTGATGGGTTAATAGAAACTGGTCCGCCACGTCCGGCCACAGTGTTTGTAAAGGTCTGCGCTGGCGTTGACGATGGTATTGACGTAAGGTCAATAAACACCGGTGGAAATGCAGTTGCATCTTCAGGCGTTGCTGCAAGCTGGAACAGATTATTTGGGAAGATAGAATCTGTGCCTGTAAGCAATATCCCGCGATCGCAATCACTCACGCTGTTATTGCTGATATCTGGGCGGTTCACAGATTGAGCTACAATACCTGCAGAAAGCGGGTTTTGCTCCCCTGCTCGTACATCAGAAACTCTGCAATCGTTAACATAAAGATTGAACATAGCAGGGAGAACACGCACGGCAATGTTAGCAAGATTAATTCCTTCTGCAATTCCAGCAACAAGCTCAGTTGTTGAAGTACTATAAATGCGCTCTGCAATACAATTTTCTACAACCATATTTGATAATGTAGCCTGTTCACCTATTCGATCAAGGTCCACAACAGAGTTAAAAATACCCACCGCCTTATTTACACCGCTGATATCACTCACGACACAATTTACGATGGAAATATTTCTGCTACTAGAAAATTCAGGAATTGGATCTTCTGGTTGTGTTGAAACTTGAATTCCAAAACAATCGTAAAATGGATTATCAGTTCCGATATTTACCGCCTGACAATTCTCAAACACTATGTTTCTTACTGTCAACACTCTACAGCCACTAAGATTTCTTTTTCTTGAAAGGGTGCCTGATGTGGGACGAGTTATGTCATTGAATTGGCAATTAATAAATTTTACACCATTGCCTTGGGTTTCTTGGAAGGGAATATCAGACATATGCACACCATTAAGCGCGGTAACAGTTTCACCACCGCTCAACCCATTGAATTGCACATTTTCAAAGACAGCATTTTGGCAACTGCTGAGGTCATTCCAAACAACTCCGCTCTCTCCATAAATATCATTAAATTGACAGTTTTGGACATACACCTTGTTACTCAAAAAGAGATAAATACCATTGGTTTGACCTGCCTCTACATCAAAATTACTCGTATTATTGCCTTGGCAGTTATACATCTGTATATTTATGCAAGGTACTAAATATGCTGAAACAATCCCAGCAAGACTGATAGTTGTACTCAAATTATTAGCTTGAGAATCTTTGATAATAACATTCTCGCCAGTAAAAATATTCACTGCACTCGCGCCCAAGCAATAATTTACATGGCAATTTTCTATACGCACATTTCTATAAGCAATCTGTGGATTAGGCTCAAAAAGAAGCTGGTCGGCAACGGAATCCAAATCAATTCCCGATCCAAAATCGGTTGATTCATTAGACCCACAATTAAGAATATTCAAATCTGTGAAGGTAAGCGATTCAAACGCCACCTCTGCTGTAGGCTCATCAAAGCTGCCGTTGTAACAGAACACGCCGATTGCGGTGAAGTTAATGATACTCCCATTAGTTATGGTGATGTTTTTGAGTACGGCATCTGGATCATTGTAGAAATAGCCTTCCCCAATCTGTACGCCATACGCATTTGGAGTACCACTTTCAGGGTCTTGGCTGAGGGTAAATCCACGTAGGTCCAGACGCACATCATTGGCTAAGATGTTAATCGCAGGTGTAAATTCATCAAGTGGAAAAAAGGCCACATCCGCTCCCAGGCAGTAGCTACCGGGTTCTGTAATATAGTAGGTCTGTGTGAGATTACCCTCGTCATCCATAAAATCCTGCGGTAGAATCACCGTGCAGGTGCAGCTGCAGTCTACGAGGTGCTTGACGATTTCAAGAGTCTCTTCGTCAACCGCTAAATCGGCTTTTGTTGTCTGGTTGATTTGGTTGACAACGTTAAGAGTCGTTTGGTCAACAACCAGATCCTGCATAGTAGTCTGGTTAATTTGCTTTAAGAGCTTTTTTGATTTTTTACAGCATTTGTCATCTTTATGGCTTGTAGATGATGAGGAGTGCTTTTTATCTGCAAAAAGCGGCTGCTGGATACTTGTAGCCAGTGTGAGCATGGCCATGAGGCCAAATATAAAGTGCTTTAATCTCATTAGAGGACCTTTAGTAAATTTTTTATGTAGTGTTTCGAGGCGCTATTTTAGACCATGAGGAGCAGCCGGCATGCGCTTAGCATGCACCTCTTGCATCACCTTGCGGGCGGTTGCAAGATCATACTTATAATTGCCCTTCTTCATACCTTGATGTACGTTCATGAACTCCTTTGAAAGCTCTTTACCCTCTTTTGTCATCTTGGCATGGTATGCGTTAATACGCTTTTCATGACCTTGAAGGTTAAACGTTTTGGCCTTCACATCGCTTGCAGCCATAACAGGACTTACAAACAATGCTGCAAGGGCTAGTGACAGCGCTGCAGACTTTTTTAACATGATATGCATGGAAACTCCTTTTACAATTTTTCTGATTAACGAACAAAAATTGAATGTACACACCCCCAATCTTTTTTTACAACACAATGAGAAAAAAAATTGAACGAAGCCCTTAAAGTCAAACTGTGCGAGCGCACCATAGAGCCGGTATGAGACAACTGCATAAGCGCCAAATGATTTTTGCACTATGTTTTAGAGTCCGCCAGGACGATTGAGCGAAGCCCACTGTGACCGCAGGGAACGGTGGGAACCGGCAGAAAAACCATCTGAGCCCGGTTGAGGGCGATTCAATCACGGTCCAACCAATAGACATGGTTTACACTTTAGCACACCCACATAGCTTACACTTTATGATATAATATATTTCATTAATTTGAGGTATATATGGCTTGGAGGATGAGCTCAGTGGAAGATCAAAGAAAGGCATTTA
>JAJFUY010000009.1 GCA_021372185.1 Chlamydiales bacterium
CAAATGCACCCATGAAGGTACGCATTGCCTCATCCATATTGGCATACTGGTGATGGCCGGCTCCTGCTTGCGCATGGACAGCATCAGCACCATAACGGTCGTACGTTGCGCGTTTCTTTTCGTCGCTTAGTACTTCGTAGGCCTCTGAGATTTCTTTGAACTTTTTTTCGGCTTCTTTATCGCCAGGATTGCGGTCAGGGTGATACTGGAGGGCTTTCTTGCGATAGCCCTTCTTAATTTCATCCTGGGTGGCTCCTTTGGCGACTTCGAGCACTTCGTAGTAGTCGGTCATAATCATATAATATAAAGGAGCTTAAAGTGATTTAAGCGCGTTGTTTTTTGTATTTGATAGCAGCTTTTGACTTAGCGCGCTTTTTAACTGAAGGCTTTGCATGAAAACGATGTGCCTTCACAGACTTCATAATACCTTCTTTGTCCAGACGCTTTTTTAACGCTCTTAGCGCTTTGTCGATTGAATCGCCTGGTCTAACCTTCACACTTGTCATGTACACTTCCTATTCAGGGTTTAATTTTGCAAACATTCTACTAAACTTGGTCTTTATTTGGCAACTTTTCCATCTCAGCTTGCGTAAGCCTAAGATATAAAAGAGGTAAAGACCCATCACTTGAGTATTCTTTATTTTGAAACTTACTTTTTGACTCAATAAAAAGCTGCTGGGCAGACGGTCCTACCTCAAACACCTTTTTATCAAAAGCATTCTTTAATCTCTTCTGTAATAACTCCCACCCTGGGGTGGCTATAGCGTCAACGCTCTGTAAAGCTTCTTCAAATTCTTCAATGGGTGCAAGGCTTTCTTCGCCCTCAAACACAACACTCGTGGGTGTTTTTTGGCCTCGGAGCATATACACTCCCCCAATTTTGGCATCAATTGCCGCAACAAAACTCCCCACAAAATCATCCGGGGGCACAAAACCTCGCAAACTATTTAATCCCACAAGAGGGATATTGCAGCCTATGGCTATTGCCTTGGCACTTGCAGCGCCTACCCGAAGGCCGGTATATGAGCCTGGGCCTTGGCCTACAGCTACAAATTGCAAGCTTCTAGGCAACACACGAGCCTCTTGCAAAAGCTTTTGAAGGGCGGGCTCTAAAGCGCGAGAATTTGATAATCCGAGTAGAAGCTCTGTTTGACCGATTACCCCATCGTTACTACAAAGGGCAACAAGGCCGCGAGCTGTTGCTGTTTCAATTATAAGGAACATATTAAAAACGGCTTCTGGCAGCTTCTGGCGTGCCTTTTTTGTAAAAATCAGTCAGTAAGTCTTGAATATCTACAGATGTTTTTAGCTTCAATACAGTTTCTGCTAATGCTATAGCCTCTTTTTTACTTGTATTTCTCACAACATGCTTAATAAGAGGTAAAAAGCGGGAGGCTACAGAAAGCTCGGTTATTCCCAGACCAATGAGTAGTGGCACAAAGCGCGGATCTGACGCTATCTCCCCACAGATACATACAGGCTTATTTTCGCCATGTGCTGCCTCAACAATCACTTTTATAAGGCGCACAACGCCTGGGTGTGTAGATGTAAATAAATCACTCCCTACAGATTGCATACGGTCTATTGCCAGCGCATATTGTATTAAATCGTTTGTGCCAATAGATAAGAAGTCACTTTCTTTAGCGAGTAAATCAGCAATCATAGCAGCTGACGGCACTTCAATCATGCAGCCAAGTTTTATGGTCTTAGGGACGGGTTTCCCTTCTTTTAGAAGCGCATCGTACGCTCTATAAACAATGTCTTTTGCCTCACGAAGCTCGTTTAAACTAGAAACCATAGGAAATAAAATACGCACATCACCATGGGCACTAGCTCGTAACACTGCACGCACTTGAACCGTAAACAGTTCTTTTTCTCGAAGTAAAAAGCGTATAGCTCTTAGGCCGAGTGACGGGTTATGTTCTTTTAGCTGAGGCAAGCCCGTAAGTACCTTATCCATACCTAAATCAAAGGCACGAATAACAATCGGAAAACCTGACATATGCGCTACAAGGCTTTTATAGACCTCATACTGCTCTTCTTCACTCGGAAAACAGCCGCGTCTTAATACCAGATATTCTGAGCGAAAGAGGCCTACACCTTCGGCTCCATTTTGTTGTAAGAGTGAAAAGTCATCAGCAATTTCTACGTTGGCAGAAAGTCTGATTCTCTCACCATCTAAGGTAGAAGAAGGCAAGATACATGAGCTTTTAAGCTCATCATATTCAAGCTGCAAATCACTCTGAAGCTGTCTGTACTCAAGGAGCGTTTTTTCACTTGGATTTAAAATAATTCTTCCAGAAAGACCGTCAACAATAACTACACTACAGTCAATAGATTTTGCAATTTCTGTAAAATCGATATTGGCAACATAGGGAATGCCCTTTGCTTTTGCCACAATAGCCATATGAGACATAGCCCCACCAAACTGCGTGACAAAGGCAGCTACTTGCTTTCGGTTAGCTTCTGCTGCATTTGAGGGTGTAATGGTTTGGGCAAAGACAACAGAATCAGGAGGTATTTCGGTAAACGAATCAGGCGAATTTTTACTTAAGTGATCGTGCACACGCTTGTAGATATCTTGCACAATTTCAAAACGCTGCTGAAAAAATGGGTCTTGAAGCTTGCTAAATTTTTTACTAAAGCCTTTCATCACACGGCTTAAGACAAACTCTGCATTTTTACAGGCTTTTAGTATTTCTTGTTCAACTTGCGCATTTAAAAGTGGGTCGTCAGTAAGCTGTACGTGAGCATCAAGCACTTCAACGCCATCTTTTATACCTTCTAGCTCTAATGTTTCTTTTAAACTGGTCAGATCTTGTTTTGTAGCTCGCAGGGCAAGACGGTACCTTTCAATTTCATCCAGTATTTGGGAAGGGTCGATAGCGACTTCAGAAATTTGTATATCAAGGTTGTCTAAAAATAAAGGCGTACCGATAGCAATCCCACGCGAGAGAGGCGACCCTTCAAGAAAAATTTCTAAATTTACAGAATTGCTAATTTTATTCACCAAATTTAGCTTCGAAGGCATTAATCAATTTATCCATTGTTTCTTCAGCATCATCTCCATCTACAGTAATAGTAACTGCTGAATTTTTATGAGCTGCCAACATGAGAATGCTCAGAATACTCTTGGCATTTATAGTTTCTCGTCGATGTGTAAAGAGGACATTCGACTTGGTGCCCTGCAAAAGCTTAACGATATAGGTTGCAGGACGTGTATGGATGCCAAGATCGTTTTTTACTCGAACTTTTTTTACGATCTTCTTCACTAGTTACACCTCTTCATTAATTTGAGCTTGCAAACTCATCTGTTTCCAGTTTCATTTGCACCAGTTGAGGATTTATTGCAAGCATTGTCATCTTAATCACAGAAAAAAACAAGTGAATGTAGCTATAATATGGCATGCGCTTGTATACTCCTGTGCTTTCAAAACTGGTTTTTATTTTATGCTAAATATTTTACCTACTGATCAACCAATACCCTTCAAAGACCTTCCAGAAGGCGATCAGAATGCCATTCGCACAAAAAATCAACTGTATATTGGCAAGCAAATCGAAGTAGTTATTGATGGCTACCACACAGAATCTCGCCTGTTAATGCGTGGCAGATACGATGAGGTGAGCGTTATTATAAATGATGGCCGTAAAGTTACAGCTTTTGGCAAAAAATACTTAGTAGAAATTACGGATGTTTCCGATTACGATCTTATAGGAAGAGTTATATGAAAGACGATTATAGAGATAACGAAGAATACCAAAACCGTCTACGTAAGTTAGATGAGCTCATGGCGATGGGTATAGACCCCTACCCACATAGTTTTACGCCAACCAATGAAGCTGAAAGCCTCCTTGCCCAATATGGCAACGCCAAAGTAGGATCAAGTGAAGAGGCAGAAAAAGGCACAACTCCCCTTGCAGTAGTGGCAGGGCGACTTATGCTCTTTCGTGCCATGGGCAAAAACGCCTTTGCGCATATCCAAGACAAGGGTGGTCGCATCCAGGTAATGTTTAATCGCGATAACACGCAAGTGACAAGCTATTCTCCAGAAGGTACGGGTGAAGAGGTTCAAACCCCTTTAAAGCTTATCGAAAAGAAGTTTGACCTAGGCGATATCATTGGGATAGAAGGTCACCTCTTTCATACGCAAAAAGGCGAACTTACTATCTATGCAAAAAAAGTAACACTGCTATCAAAGAGCCTACTATCCCTTCCAGAAAAGCATAGCGGCCTATCTGATAAAGAAATACGCTACCGTAAGCGCTGGCTCGACCTTATCTCTCACACAGAAGTACAAAAAACATTCCGTGATCGTAGCCAGATTTTACGCTTAGTTCGTAACTTCTTTGAAGAACTGAACTTTTTAGAAGTTGAAACACCAGTTTTACAAAATATCTATGGTGGTGCCGCTGCAAAGCCATTCACAACGCACCTCAATGCCCTTGATCAGTCTATGTTCTTGCGTATTTCACTAGAAATACCACTAAAGAAACTTCTCATCGGCGGCATGGATCGTGTATATGAGATTGGTAAAGTCTTTCGTAATGAAGGTATCGACCGCACACACAACCCAGAATTTACCATGCTTGAGGCCTATGCAAGCTACTGGGACTATAATGACATGATGCGCGTTACTGAAACGCTCTTAGAAACCATAGCTCTTGCCCTCCATAACAGCACCGTTGTTACACTCTTTAACCCAGAGACTAATACCTCAACGCAAGTTGACTTTAAGGCTCCGTGGAGACGTATGACGATGAAAGAAAGCATCAAGCACTATGCTAACATAGACATGGATGCCTTGTCTGATGATGACTTAAGAAAAATACTTAATGGCTTAGTAGATCCAAAAGAACTTGCAAAGTGCAACCGTGGATTGTTGACACAGCATATCTTTGAAAACAAAGTAGAAGAGCACCTAGTGCAACCACACCACATTACAGACCATCCAATTGAGACTACTCCTCTTTGTAAACCACATCGTGATCCAAAAGATCGCGCAAGTGGCTTGATTGAACGCTTTGAAAGCTTTGTCATGACAAAAGAACTGGCAAACGCCTACAGCGAACTTAACGACCCAGTGCTTCAGCGCGAGCTACTAGAACAGCAAGCAGCTAAAAAAGATGCAGGCGACGAAGAAGCCAACCCAATGGACGACGAGTTCCTAGAAGCCATCTGCCAGGGCATGCCGCCAGCTGGTGGTTTAGGGATCGGCATTGACAGGTTAACTATGCTCTTTACTAACAGCCACTCCATACGCGATGTGCTCTACTTCCCAATGATGCGGCCACTTACTGCCACAGCAAACATCGAAGAAGCCCCAGTCACTCAGTAACCACATTTTCGTGCCAGTAGCATATTGCCTACTGGCACGAAAGCCTTCAGAACTCTATCTGAAGAAGAAAATTAATTTTCCTTCCTATGTATTTGTTTTCCTCTGTATTTCT
>JAJFUY010000031.1 GCA_021372185.1 Chlamydiales bacterium
GGTCACGGTGGGCTTCGATCAGTCACCCTAAAGGGCTCTAATACAAGAGCTTTACACGTCCTCGAAAGTGCTGGACTTACAGCATTTTGCTGAAGACGAAGCGGCCAAAGTCGAGCGAGGCGCTGGCTACTTCTACAACAAGCGTGCTTACTGGTGTCCAGACAAAGGAGACCGCTGCTGGGATTACCTCAAAGAGGATTGTGGAGGCAACGGCACTTATAACTTGAGCTGCTGGCTTGATAAGGGCCGAATATGTTATTTGCAAGCCCGTACCTACTAAGGTGCCAGCAGGTTTTAGCACGTTGTTATATACCACAACAGGTAACGTGACAAAGAGGGCTTTGGCAATAACCTGAACCACTTTTGCGACAGGGATGACGACTGGTTTTATGACGTTCTCTATTACTTTTGATGGTACAGTAATTAAAAGAGCCTTGGCAATAATACCGATCACTCTTGCTGTTGGAGCTAAAATGTAATTATAGCTAAATTTAGCCGCAGGAATGACCACATACTCTCCAATTTTTGTTGGAAGCGTAATAAATATGGCTTTGGCAACTGGTATGATGACTTTTACTAGTACTTTAAGAGCCGCTTTTGCCAATGGTACCACTACATGATCGAGCAAAAATTCACCTGTAGCGACAAGTGCCTCTTTAGCCATTGTAAGAGCTGCTTTTACTAGGCGTGCGATTGCTTGAGCAGCAGGCTTGAGAACCTCTTCTTGAACTACAAGATAGGCTCTTTTAATGGCGCTGCCAGCAGGTGTCAGCACTGTTTTGTTAACATAGCTTGGAAATGTTACAAAAACCGCTTTGGCTACTTTTTGAATGACTTTAGCTACCGGCTTTAACACATTTTGTACTACAGGATCAATTACAGTATTATACACAGCTTTTGGAACCGTAGAAAATACAAACGTAAATACCTTTTCGGTCGTATCTGCAACTTTTCTTACAAAAGGAAGAATGTGCGTATCTTTATATTTTCTATAAATTTTTGGTGATCGCACAGCTAACAAAATAGGCACGCTGACTGGCGATGTGAGGGTAACAAAAACAACAATGGCAATTCTCTGACCCAAAGGACGGTCCATAAACTTGTGCGCAGCGGCATCAACCTTACGACCAAAGGTGTATTTACTCTCTACATCAACGTTATAGAGCTCAACTGCTGCTTTATGCTGCTTACTAACCACGCGAAAGTTTTTAAAATCTGCTAAGGCTAAATTGTTCAAGATTTTCTTTACGACATCCTTTGGTAACGGCACGCTATCCATTGGTTGGAGAACTCCTGGGACACCAAATTCCACTCGACCATTTTTACCCATTACTGCTCTTGTAAGACTTGTCATAAAGTATCCTTTTGTTAATTGGAAATAGTATACTATCTTTTCATAATTGAAATAAATGATGTATTTGTTCAAGGTGAACTTTATGAATACTTCTTACCACGGCACCCCCACTCCCCTCGGCGCAAGCTACCATCCAACAGGCTGGAATTTTGCTATTTACTCACGTAATCCTATTAAAGAACTTGTATACGCCCCTCTCGATAGCCCCGACAACATAACAAAAATTTCTTTAGACCCGCTAAAAAACAAGACGGGCTCTATCTGGCATATCTTTGTACCCACTAGTCAACGAGAGTTAGTATATGGCTATATAGTAGATAATTCTCTCTTATTAGACCCTTATGCCAAGCTGGTAGCTAGCGGCAACACCTGGGGCAATAATGCCTTTAGCGGCGATACATATAAAAACAAACCTCTCGGCGTTGCCTTTTGCAAAGAACCCTTTGACTTGGGTGATGATGTAGCTCCAAACCACGAGTTACGAGATTTAGTGATTTATGAGATGCATCTTCGCGGCCTTACCATGGATGCTACAAGCAACTCAGCAAACCCAGGCACCTACCGCGCTGTAATCGAAAAAATACCCATTCTCAAAGCCCTTGGGATAAATGCCATTGAGTTACTCCCCATCTTTGAATTTGATGAGTCTGACTGCGTAAGCTTTAGTCCTAAAACCAAAAAACGGCTTTATAACTACTGGGGCTACCAGCCATTAAGCTTTTTTTGCCCTATGCAGCGCTATGCCACAAGCCCTCATCCACTTGAGGCCTTAGCAGAATGCAAAGAGATGATCAAGGCATTACATAAGGCAAATATAGAAGTAATCTTAGATATTGTCTTTAACCACACAGGTGAAGGTAATGAATGGGGCCGCACCATAAGCTGGAAGGGCTTTGCTGACGAGGATTATTACCTTAAAGAAGATGGTAAATACCTCAACTATTCAGGCTGTGGCAACACTCTTAACTGTAATCACCCGGTTGTGGCTGACATGATTATAGAGTCACTTCGCTACTGGGTAACCCAGATGCATGTTGACGGCTTTCGCTTTGATTTAGCCTCTATACTTATGCGTGGGCAAGATGGCAAGGTATTAGAAAGCTCACCCCTCTTAGACCGTATCACACAAGATGGCATCCTCTCTCATACCAAGCTCATAGCGGAGCCTTGGGATGCTGCAGGCTTGCACCAAGTTGGTCACTTCTTTCAGACGTCGTGGAAGGGCCATGAACAGTGGATGGAGTGGAATGACGACTTTCGCACTGTTGTGCGCCAGTTTATTAAAGGCACACCTGGATATGCCGGTAAATTTGCTACCAAACTATGTGGCTCACAAGATCTTTACAACAACCAAGGCAGCCCTCTTAACAGCATAAACTTTGTAAGCTGCCATGATGGCTTTACCTTAAGAGACCTTGTCTCCTACCAGCAAAAGTATAACGAAGTAAATGGTGAAGGCAATAACGACGGCGTCTACCAATACGACAGCTGGAACTGCGGGGTCGAAGGTGAAACTGATAACCCAGAAGTTCAACAGCTCAGATGCCGCCAGATGAAGAACTTTATAGTAGCGCTCCTCATCTCCTGCGGCGTACCGATGCTATTAATGGGTGATGAATATGGCCACTCCAAGCTTGGCAACAACAACACCTGGTGCCAAGATAATGAGCTAAACTGGTTCCAGTGGGATAAATTTCAAAAAGAATCAACACTTGTCGCCTTTTGGCAGCACATGATTCAGTTTAGGCAAGAAAACAGCAGTATCCGCAAAGTTTCTTTTTATAATAGCAACGACATAACCTGGCACGGCCGTATGCCCAATCAGCCAGATTGGGGCTATGACTCTCACTTTTTAGCCTACAGCATACATGATGAATCAAGTGATATCTATGTAGCCTTCAACGCAAGCGTTAATCTAGAATTTGTGGTCCTTCCACCCCCACCGCAAAACAAAAAATGGCATTTTATTGCAAACACTGCCCTCTTACCCCCGCATGATGTAAGTGGCAGTGAGGTAACGGATCTATCTCATACCATGGCACCCTTTTCTTCTATTGTTCTTCAAGCGTTATAACACGTTAATAATGATACCTTTACATTTAATAATAATTTTGCTATTATTCAAGCAATATTAATTAAAGAGATAATTATGATTCGTCCATTTGATTTCGCAGTTGAAAAATTATTTAATTGGTTTGAACAACCCGAAGAGCCTAAGGGTGCACAGACAGTCTCGCCAAAAAAACGAGACAACCCCTCAAGCTCAAGTGCAGTATCGCCAATCAAAGCTAAACAACTTCGTAGAGCTCCCCCTTCACAACCGGTGGATATTCAAAAACCAAATATACCAACAAGAAGAAAACTTGCTTTACTTGATGAATCAAGCTCTTCTGTAGATTCTAGAAGGCTTGGCACACTAACCCTAGATCCTTTTGGCGCTCTCGTTGAAAAAATTGATAACTTATCCAAGCAATTTCATGGGTTTACAGCATCTGATATCACGAACATTGTGATTGAAATAGATTGCGCCTTATCTAATGAAAAAAGACGAGGATTGCAAATTATAACCACTACCAATGCACCTTGTGTCGTCACATTTAACCATGACGAAAAGACGGCCTACATCTTGGCAACAGACAAACATCCTGGTATGAAACCATTTAGCCGTTTGCTCGGGGTATCAAATGCCGTCAAGATAACATGGAAAAACACTACTGATTCAAAAAAGCAAGCCCATTCATTTGAAGTTGAAAAAGTTTCTCAACAAACAACATTATCTTCACTTTCTGCAGAAAATGTTAAAAAGTTTTCCCCTTTCGAGATGAGGCTTAAAAATTATATTGATTCACAACCAGATCTTCTATGCCTATTTCCAAAAGCCCATGACTTACTAGAATACCCACTTGCAGATGGACGTAAAGGCTCCTATATAACTACTTGGTATCCTCTATCGCTACAGGATGATTTTGCTCAAGATAAGCTCATTTATGGTGATTTACTAAGCAGCATGCTCAAATTGCTAAAAGACTTGGCAACCCTGCATTCTCATGACATTATACATGGAGACATTTGCCTACATAAGCTTATGGTAGACGATACTGGCCACCCAAAGCTTATCGGTTTTGAATATGCCTACAAAAAAGATGGGAATGGCCCATCGTGGGAAAAAGGCTATTACGGCAGCCAATTTGAGCTCACACCTGAACTAAAAGGCGCCGGTGATCTATTTCAAATAGACCTCACTAAAATGGACGTATACGCTCTTGGCAACGTGATGCAACAGCTTGTAGCCCAGATTGACATGCGTGAAGGTCTAAATCATCAACAAGAAAATCTCACACTAGATCAACGTCGAATGTTAAAAGACAGATCTCTTCTCCAAACGCTCATTACCCGCATGCAACACCCAAATTTCCAACAAAGATTCTCCGCAATCGACGCCCACAACTTCATCCTCAATCACACCTCAGCCTAGAAGTCTACACACATTATCACTCTCGAAGAGAGTGGTCTCGAGTTTGGACATTTGAATTACAATACCATAACTACTAGCGAAGCTTCTGGAGTGCGGTAATTTTTTACCGCTCTTAATTTTCGACCACACACCGATTTAACAATAACTTCCACAACTTGCACGAACGTTCAATACTTGGGCTTTCCCATTTGAGTTATAGTTTGGGGCTATTGTATGTTTTGGATGCTATCGAAGATATAGTGCGTGGTCGCAAAATTAAGAGCGGTAAAAAATTACCGCACTCCAAAGCCTTCGGCAAATGTCCAAACTCGAG
>JAJFUY010000033.1 GCA_021372185.1 Chlamydiales bacterium
TATCTCAATCAAAGGTGAAAGCGTCCTTTCTGGCAAAAAAATTGCCATACCAGACTTAAGAGCGGGTTTTGCCTACCTCATGGCAGCCCTAATCACCAAAGAAGAAAGCGTGATATCTAACCTACACTACCTTGACAGAGGGTACGAAAACTTGGTGCGCAAGCTCACAAGCCTCGGAGCCAACGTCCAGCGCACTGTAAGTAAAGATGCGCCAAAAGCTAACGCCCAAGTAGAAGATTCTCAAGAAGAAGAATCCCAAACCAAACAAAAAACAGTAGAAGCTAGCGTATAACGCTCATGGCGTCCATACAGGCTTTTTGGAAGAGGTTGTTGGAGGAGATGTGAGCGGTCCATTCTTGAATGGTCTGTTGGCTCATCAGCGATCCACCGTGAAGCGAACCTGCAAGAGCAGAGATATTTTTAAAAAGTATTTCCAGGCTGGGTTTGGCTTGTGGTTCTTTACAGCTAATCAGGCGGCTAATTAACACTTTTTTATCAACAGCCGTTACTTTGGCTAACAACTTTCGTGCGAGTTCAATGTGTATTTTGCGGCCAGAGTATTCTGATTGCAGTTTATAGGTGTAAAATTTTTCAGGGCAGGCAACAACGCTCGCCTCTAGTTCTTTAAGCTGGGCATAGTTTGCAAGGGGCAGATAGATGCCGGCGGCATAGCCCTCTAATGCCTCACGACCGGCTTCTGCAGTATTTTCAGCCGAGAGATAGCTTGCAAGTGTGTCGTCTTTGTAGATCTCTAAAAATGCATCTTTGACCCACTTCTGAAGCTGTTTTTGGTATACCCCATCGCGCGCATCCGTAGCATCCATAATTTGAACTCCAGACTCACTTTCAGCAGCATGCGGAACATGAGTTTGACTAAACCGCACAAAATCAGCTGCGACATCACGGAGACGGCTTTGAAACTGTGAATCAAGTAACCTATCAAAATCTTCACAACATTCTTTAAAAAATTCAAACACGTCACGACGATTGGCTAAAAAGGCAAGAAATGATTGAGTTTGAATAGTACGTGTAATTTCTTCATTAGACAGCCCAGGATTAAAATCTTTATGTAATGCTTTTAATAAATCTACCATGGGCTCTTTTGTAACAAAGAACCGTACAGCACTTATAAAGGGTATTCTTTCTATTTCATGAAATCTACCAGTCTTTTTTTGCCCATGCAAAAACATCCAGTGTGCGCTAGCTGTAGCTAGATGGTGGTTTATTTCTGAATCTACTAAAGCATCGGAGTAATACCTAGGAAAATTCAAATTATACATTGCCTGAACCTGCACTTTAATAGTAAGTGCGCTGTGAAAGGCGCAAGCCAGTGTTTTTATAGCATAGGTACTCAAAGTACGAACAAGAAGAGCCGTTACCGCCAATGCCGCCACAGCCTCCACCAGAGCAAAAAGAGCATTTACAGCATATAATGTACCAATCGCCACATCAATAAGCCCGTGTGTAAAGCGATAGAGGCTTTTTTTATGCAGGGTGACAGAGGCGTTTGAAATGTGAGAAAACGCACGAGCACAGAAGGTTTTTGGCGCCAGTTGAAAATCAGGATTTTCGTAGTAAATTTCCCCAATTTCACTAAATAAAACTGTTGAAAGCTCTTGCTGTATTTGATTCATATAATTTTGATACCTGAATGACAAATATAACTTCAAGCTTTACCGTCAAGCATTAGCTCTAGCATATATTGATCAAATAAGACATACTATTTGACATGAATTTAACAATACTTACTGAAACAATCCCTCTTTGGCGCACAATCTTGCGTCAAAACTTTACCTCACTTGCAAGTCTTGTTGAATACCTTGAGTTATCACCAGAACATGCTGATGCTATTGATTTTCACCCGCAATTTAGCCTCAACCTTCCTAGGCGTTTAGCTGAAAAAATTGCCAAAAACTCTCTCATAGACCCACTATTTCTTCAGTTCGTTCCATTAAAAAAAGAACTTGAAATTGACCCCGAATTCGAAGTTGATCCTGTAGCTGATGCCACATTTCAGCTAAGTGATAAACTACTAAAAAAATATGAGGGACGCGCGCTCATTATTGCTACCTCTGCCTGTGCCATGCACTGCCGCTTTTGCTTCCGCAAGAATTTTGACTATCAAACCCAAGATAAGACCTTTGCAACAGAGCTAGAGATCTTACGCAAGCACCCAGAAATTGATGAAGTAATCTTAAGCGGTGGAGACCCGTTATCTCTTAGCAATGAGGTATTAGGCAAACTTCTAGAAAATTTAGGTAACATCCCACACATTACACGTATTCGCTTTCACACACGCTTTGTGATGGGAATACCAGAACGTGTTGACGCCTCGTTTTTACAGCTTCTTGAAGCCTGCCCCAAGCAAATCTGGTTTATAAACCACTCTAACCACATAAATGAGTTTGATGATGACATCTGGAATGCCCTCAAAAGCATACAGAAGCTTGGTATTCCCGTTATCAACCAAACCGTATTGCTTAATGGCGTAAATGGAACCCACGATGCCCTACATGAACTTTTTACCGCCCTAGTAAATCATGGCATCATGCCCTACTACCTCCACCAGCTAGATGAAGTACAAGGCTCAAGCCACTTCAAAGTAGAACAGCAAGATGGCCATGCACTCATCGCCTCCCTCATGGCAACCCTCCCAGGCTACGGCGTGCCCAAATACGTCCGCGAAATCCCCAACAAGCCCAGTAAAACTATTTTAAGTAAGACTATTCTCTAAAACAGTGATTTGCTACTCTGCAAAAAAATGCAAGAACTAGTAAGCCATGACCGAAGAAAATAAAAAAATTGTAAAAGAATGGCTCGGGGTTGCAGGGCAAATTCTAGGTATTGATGCCACGCTTTCTGATGAGGGTGTGTGCACACACTCCAGATTGGAGATGATTTTGTGCTGGCAATTGAAGTACCAGATGAAGGTGACTGGTTTTGCCTCTATAGCCCCATTGGTGATCTACCTAAATCTAGTGTGGAAGAGGCATTTTTTGTATGCCAAAAGGCACTTGAATTAAACGCGTTTCAAGGAGCAAGTAGAGGGGGCGCGATTGGCCTTATCCCTGACCAGTCTCAGCTTATCTACTCTCTTGTACGGGGTATAAAAGGCTGTGATGAGTTCTGATGAGGGCTTTTATCATGAAGCAAGTAGTACACGTCTTGCAATCCTCTGTGATGAAAAAACCCAGGAAATTTCTATCTTTGTTGAAGGATTACAGGCATTGTCAGCTTGATAAAAAACCTCCGATCAGTCCCCAATTTCGATGTCAGTTATCCCGTTTTCGACATTTTCTAACGGTGCTTACTTGTTGTTCATCTCCTTAACATTCACCTGATGCAATTTAATGCACCTTTTCCACTGACGTTCACCACATATGGCATTTAGCCACTGCAGCTCAGGGTGGTTTGAATCTGTACCTGCATACCGATTCGAGGGGCCTACCCTCATCTTTTACACCAGCAAGGAAACCTTATCTTTGTTTCCGTCGTTTCACAAAATCGCCCTCAGCCGGGCTCCATTAACTAATCAACATTACCCACCGTTCCCTTCGGTCACAGTGGGCTTCGCTCAGTCGCCCCAAATCGGGCTCTAACACCACACCCTATCGAATTTTTGCCTAATGCAGGCCAGGCGCTTTTTACTTCTTCATGGATAGGTTTTTCAGCTTCACTTTGGGTAATGGTTCCAGAAAAAAGGAGCCAGGCCTAGGCTGTTTATTTAATGGCTTTTTCAAAGAATAACTTTTATGTAAAATTTGCCCTTGAGCTTTAGCTCTCTGGAGTGCTGCGATTCTTCGCAGCACTCCAGAGAGCTCCGCTCAAAAAACAATTTTGCCATCGCATTTTAGGCATGAAAAAGCCCTTAAACGCTTTTCACAAGAAGCAGTTCACGAGCTTTGGCTGAATCCGCAGTCAAAGCGCATTAATGTTTTTATTTGCAAATAAACTAACTCGTATTAGACTACCGCTTGCAACCACAAAAAAGGAGTTGTCACGTGAAAAAATCCTATTTTCTCTATTTGCTATGTATAACACTAGGAATGCAGTCTGCGGCATCCTCAGCTGTAATTAATCCTGGAAAAAACACCAATTTCACCAAAGGCAAAAACGCCCACTCAGCTACCTCAGAAACCTTTTACACGGGCTGTGCCGGCAAAAAAAGTGGCGCCAAAACTAAAAGAGCAGCCTCTCTTCAAGCATAAGTCGTTTTCTCATAAGGATGACTGCTGTAAACATATAAAACATGTTGAATGCAAGATTAACCAGATCTTAGACATCGTCTCTTGCGGTGATCCAATACACATCACCCAAGAAATGGTCTCAGAAGGATTTACAATTACAGAATCTGGCGCCTATAAGCTTTGCAGTGACATTGTCTTTACACCAGCTGCAAACGGAGAAAATGCCATAACGGTAGATGTAGGTGTTACCAATGTCAATATTGACTTTGGTAACTATACTCTAAGCATGAATCCAAGTTCGCAAGCGGCAGATAACAATGGCATTTTGATTCAGTCAAATTGCGAAAATATCGTCATCCACGGCGGCACCATTACAGGCTTTTCTGCAAGTTCAATCCGTGGCTATACTGGTCTAAACACTATTATAGTCAATGATATGATTCTTGAGGGCATTCCTAGTGGCAATCGCCTAATTAATGAAACCGTGGTTTCTGGAGTAAATCTTGGTGCGATAGTACAAAACACAGCATCTAATAGCCCAGTAGAAACCCCGCCATCCTATAATATCAGCCTAAACAATCTGATTATTCGAGGATTTCTTTTGAATAATCTCACTATCGCCGAGCAGTGTGCTTGGGGCGTAAGCCTTTGGTACTGCAATGACATTCTACTCAATCACGTTGATGTCAGCCAGATTACAATGAGTGGCCTAGTCCAAAATAGTCTCACCACTGCCCAAGGCTTTGCGTTTCAATTTTGTACTAATAGCATAAGCCGGTTTTGTTCAAGTAAGGCTATAGTCTCTCTGAGCCCCAATTTTAATGGACTTGTAGTTGGAGATGCCGTTGGCTCGGTCTATTTAAAGTGCGCAAGATGCGAAAATTATGACTGCAGTTACGCTAACAATCTTGGAACAAGACGTTCTGGAGGTTTAGTGTTTGTGGGAACTAATGACTTTGTAGCTGAGCGCTGCACAGCTGATA
>JAJFUY010000035.1 GCA_021372185.1 Chlamydiales bacterium
TTACTAATACAACTGAGAGGATTCCAAAAAAACGATGCCACCAGAAATAAGAGGCCATCACACCTTCATACTGTGCATTGTACCCATAAGCAAACCCTGTCAAAACAGTTGGAATAGCCATTACTGCCGCTGCCAAAAGCATAAATCGTCCAGCATTATCATATAAAGGATTTTTCTGCCAAAAAAAAAGCAGCTCTGCAATCACTACCATACATACTAGAGCGATAGGAAAATGCAATAAAATAAGGTGAAAATTTCCCAACCAACTGAGTATTTCATCTATATTTATTTTTTCAACTAATTTTTCACTTTTGATGGGATCAGACTCAAGATGTCCCTCATGCGCAAAAGCTTCAATCTGAATTAGCAGAAAGCTCATTAAAACGATAAGAAAAAGGGTTTTAAAAACTTTCATAACATTCTCTTAATGGTGCATATGGTGTTTTTGTTCCGTTTGCATGCTGCCTTCAACAGCTTCCGCCACAGTGCCAGGAGGGTTCTGATACCATCCTGGGTCAGTGTAGTTAGTGATACCTTCTCGCACTTTTAATACTGTAAACATACCACCCATCTCTATAGTGCCAAACTGTCCTGGAGCACCAAACGGTAGATAATTAGGCGGCCCTTGCATACCATGCATTTCGAACATTTCACCCATTCCTGCCTGTCCCATGGCCATATAGTCTGGGAGAATCTTTCTGATTTTTTCTTCAAGGCCTGACTGATCAACTCCAATAAGGTTAGGAATATCATGCACCATTCCATTCATAATGTGATGCGTTTTATGGCAATGAAGTGCCCAATCACCCGGAGCATCTGCAATAAATTCAATAGTGCGCGTATCACCCACGGGTACATTAATCGTTATGGCATCATACTGAGCGCTAGGCTTCATTCTTTTGGCGCCTTGAGCTGTCACTGTAAATTCATAGCCGTGTAAGTGAATGGGGTGGCTGTCCATACTGAGGTTTCCAAGTCTGATCCGCACCTTTTGCCCCTTCTTAACCACAAGTGACTCTGTCCCTGGCCAGACAGTGCTATTGAAGGTAAAATAATTAAAATCAAGCATGACCATTGGGTCAGGTGTTGATGCACCAACAGGAATATACCATTCATGCAACATGATGCAGAAGTCTCGATCAACTTTTTCTTCCTCAGTTGGATTTTGAGGATGTATAATAAAAAAACCCATCATTCCTAATCCAATTTGTGTCATTTCATCAAAGTGAGGATGGTACATGAACGTTCCACTTTGTCTTAGAGTAAATTCGTATTTAAAAGTCACTCCTGGGGAAATTGCGCGTTGGTTTAAACCTGTCACACCATCCATGCCATTAGGCAGCAGGATCCCATGCCAATGTACCGTAGTAGGTTCAGGAAGTTTGTTAGTAACAAAAATTCGAACGCGATCACCTTCAACCGCCTCAATGGTAGGTCCTGGAGTCTGTCCGTTGTATCCCCAGCAATTGACAGTCAAGCCTGGAGAAAATTGGCACTTAACCGGTTCTGCTGTTAGATGAAATACTTTTACCCCATCTTCCATAGTCCATGGAAGTGTATTTGAATTAGGGGTCACAACTGGCACGTAAGGCTCAGCTGCGCTTAATTGTAGATTTGAAAAAAAACAAATTATTCCAAATACGATTATACATAGATTTATTTGCATACTGTACCTCCTAATGCGCGGTCGAGCTCTACTCTAGTTAACCAATAATCCTTAAGTGCCGAGGTATATTCAATCTTGGCATTCAACTCTTCTTGCTTATTTTGCAGCAATATATACACACTTAAGCCCATAACATTATAAAAATTTTGCGATGTAGTTATGATGTTTTCCTGTAACGGCATGTACTCATTTTGATAAATTGTCACGCGTTCGCGGTTGATGAGCAATTGATTATAAGATCTTGTTACCTCTGCAAGGACGTCTATTTCTAAAGCTTCTAAACGATGTTCACTTTGTTTAAGTAAAGACAATAAACGCGCTCTGTCTGCCTGGCCATGATCAAAAAAAGGTATAGACGTAGAAATTGTAGGGCCAAGTACTCGCGTTCCATCTACATCCCTTTCTCCAGAAACACCAATTGCAGGATCTGTAAACGCCCACCACTCTTTAGTTGCTCCCATTTGTAAAATTCGTTTTATTTCAAGGCGTGCATAGGCCACATCTAATCTCTGAGACAAGGCCAGATCATGAAGTGTTTCTTTTAAAACTTCTTCTTCTGGGAGAATTGGAAGATCATTTGTGAGATGCCATTTATTTTGAGAAGGCCTCATACCTAACAAAGTATTCAAGATCTTTCGTAACTCAGCAATCTGATTTTGTGTATGTGACAAATCTAACTTAGCTTGTAAGAACTGTCTTGTATGATTTTGTAATTCAAGCGCGTTGATATTTCCTGCTTCATGCTGTTTGACTGCAAGTAGGTTATTTGCAGAAGAAACATCAACAAAAAGCTCAAGAAGTTCTAATTTTAACTGCTCTGCTTGCAAGCTGTAGAAAGTTTCTCGAATGTCGAACGCAAGATCAATTACCAGATTCGCAACCATATATTGGGCTTGTTCAAGCTCAGTTTCTGCAATTTTTTTGCGCAACGGTATCAAAAAAATATTCATAAAACTTTGAGTTACTGATAACTCTACATTTGTGTCCAACGATCTTTTATTAGGATATCTTGCAAACCCTTGAAAAATTGGGTTTTGAAATAAACCCGCTTGGACGAGGTCAGCCTGGGCAATACCGAGATCTTCAAAGCTTGCTTGAATTTTTGGATTGTTTAAAAGAGCAATCTGTATTGCTGTATCGACATCTAAATCCCGTTTTAACATATGCTCAAGGCAACATTGGACACATTTGTCTTCTTTTGTATCTTGCTTCCAAGTAACCTGCTTACCAATACGTCCATGAACGTAATCTGATACTTGACAATCACTCGCCTGAGGTATTCTAGTGCATGCAGAGCAAAGGTAAATACTTCCAGCTATCAACAAGACATGCACGCATCTCATCTAAACTCCAGGTTAATATTCGTGGAATACCTAGACTTATATTTTTTATGCAACATCAAACTAAATAAAAAATTTGCAAATCCGAGGTTACATGACATTCAGCACCCGGAAGATTGATCTCGAGTGCCGCCTAGAAACTGTTGTTGAAATTCTTGGGCGCTCTCTATAAACTATTTGCCTTTTTGTATTATGAGTTTGAATGACTTCTCATCTTGAAAATTCCTCGCAGCGCTCTGTTCTTGGTATTTGCTTTATGCTGCTTGGGCTCATTCTGTATCCGCTCTCTGATGCCTGCTTAAAGCACCTTATGGATAGCTATTCTGTCTATCAGGTTACCTTTTTGCGATCACTTGGACGCACTATTCCCCTTTTGGTTATTGCCTATTTACAGTTTGGCATTAAAAATGCCCTCACTACTCAAAAGCCCCTAGACCATGCTGTACGCCTTGTGGTGGGCCTCTTATATACCTTTTCCTTTATGTTGGCTTTAAAGCTTGATACTTTGGCTGTTATCTATTCTTTAAGCTATACAACGCCTCTATTTATGATTGGATTAAGCGTGCTTATTCTCAAAGAAAAAGTGGGCTATGAAAGGTATCTAGCAGCCCTAGTAGGGATGGCTGGGGTTGTTTTTATTGTAAATGAAAATTTTTATTCACTTAAAGTTACTGCCCTCATCGTACTTTTTGGCTCTTTTTTAAGTGCCCTTAACAAAATACTGATGCGCCGTCTTACTCATACCGAAAATAACCTCACCATTGTCCTCTACCCAAATATTGCCATGCTTATCATTATGCTGCCGTGCATGTTTTTGTTTGATAGCTGGCAGCCGCTCCCCTTACAAGATTGGGGGCTCTTTGCACTCATTGGCTGTATTACAGCCACGGCCCAATACCTGATCATTCAGGCTCTTCGCTACACACAGGCCTCTATGCTTGCGCCATGTGACTATTCAACACTGTTTTGGGTAATTGCTTTAGACTTTATCTGGTGGGATACTATTATAGAGTGGTCTACACTTGTTGGAGCGGCATTAATCATTAGCAGCAATCTTTTTATTCTTTACCTTGCTCGAAAAACACCCGAGCTAGAAATAAAAGAGCCGAGTTAATACTCGGCTCCCTCGAGTTTGGACATTTGCCGAAGGCTTTGGAGTGCGGTAATTCTTTACCGCTCTTAATTTTCGACCACGCACTATATCTTCGATAGCATCCAAAACATACAATAGCCCCAAACTATAACTCAATTGGGAAAGCCCAAGTATTGAACGTTCGTGCAAGTTGTGGAAGTTAT
>JAJFUY010000164.1 GCA_021372185.1 Chlamydiales bacterium
GAATAAGAGCACAAAGTACGAACTTGTCAGAGAAGATGGGAAAAAATATCCACCGAAGTATGTAATGGCCGTAGCCGATCATCTTGCAAACGGTAGAGATATTGCTACGGAAGGCTTTAACGCCGTGGAAGCAAAGAACTATTTGCAAGGAAAAGGCTTCGTGATTGAGACAAAGCAGGAAAAGTTTGAGCTCACCATAACAGCAAACACTGTCGTCTCCACTGATGTACGCTTTACGATAGGCAACTTGGGCCTAGGAGATAATTACAAATCTCTGGATGTATATTTCAAAAAAGCGGATGGTAGTATTATTCGGCGAAACTATAATAAAGGTGAAAGAAGAAATTCTAACCAGACTATGCCTCGTATAGCCTGTCAAATATATGAGAGTCAACTTGCGGCAATGTCCGTAGAAGAACGAGAAAATTTTCCCGTTTGCCAGTACACCACTGACGGCGAAATATATCGAGGAATTTACTCAAGTGTTGAGGAATTCAAAAAGCATCGCAACACAATAGAGTATTTGACATACAGCTATAATAATGGTCGGCTGTTTGTAATTTATTGCTGGAATATTTTTTCCCCAATTCTTTTCTCACAAGAGTGCATGAAACGTTTTGGAGAAGCAGGAGATCAGTTTATACTTATCTATCGTGAGAAAGATGAAAAGGAGTCCGAGCAGGCAGAAAACGATACCACACTTACAGAGGAATTAGCCCAGCAATTTAATGGCTATAGAAATCCATATTCTTCAATGCTGATCGAGTCAAAGAACATCATATTCCGTGGCGCTCCCGGCACTGGGAAATCCTACCTTGCAAAAGAGATCGCATCTGATATTATCAGCAACGGTTTTTTTGATGATTATACATTACTGTCGCGAGAACAGAGGAAGCAAGTGGAGTTTGTTCAGTTCCATCCAAACTATGATTATTCTGATTTTGTAGAAGGGCTGCGCCCAAAGGTGAATGACGATGGCTCTATGGGTTTTAATCTTCAGGACGGCGTTTTCAAAGAATTCGTTACCCGCGCAAGAAAAAATTACGAGGATTCTCAAAAATCCAAAGAAACCATTGAAATAGAGGTTTCTGTTAAGGGGGCAATTGAGGACTTTTTTTCAAGTATAGAGCTCGGGACGGATGAGTTTAGGACAATAAATGGCAATGTGTTTTATATCACAAGTGTTGACGATAAACACATTGGCATCTCGATTCCTGGAAACGCGTCTATTAACAAGCTCACCCTTAGCATTGACGAAATAAAGAAAATGTTGGAATCCGATGTGAAGTTTGAGAAGATAAAGGATGTCACCAATTTTTTTGGGAAACAATTCGCAACCCAAGGATACTCATATACCTTTGTTATATATAAGTCTATCAAAGCGAAGAATAACGCTACATCAATGGCTGCTGCTCAGCAAGAAGAATTGAAAAAATTCATTTTCATTATCGATGAGATAAACCGTGGTGAAATCTCAAAGATTTTCGGTGAGCTTTTCTTCGCAATTGATCCCGGCTATCGTGGCAGAGCCGGTGAGGTTTTGACGC
>JAJFUY010000080.1 GCA_021372185.1 Chlamydiales bacterium
CAATTTAACCTTATTTAATCTATGAACTCAAATTTATCTATAGATGGAATAATGCCTAGCGCTCGGTCAGAGTCCCAGTCGACTTCTATTAAGTCGTGTGGATGAACCTTAACTATTGTTCCAGTTGTTCCTGAAGCAACCGGGTCAATGTCTCCGACCATTTGAATAAGTCGAATTCTTTTGCCTTCCCATTCAGGTGTTGGTGTTTTTTCCATGGAGCAAATGTATGGTCTTGGACCGAGAGAATTTTTATGAAACGTATTTATGTTTGGTTTTCATGATGTGATAAAGCTTAGTCAACTCCTGAGTGTGGGGTCTTCCTTGACTCATCTTTCTCAGGGTTTGAAATTCATTCTCAAAGATGGATTCCAGTTCCTTTTTGGTATTAGCTTTTTCGATAGCGGCTTCTACGACTTCGGCGTAGGTCCAAAATTCTGAACTCTTTCTCATCATCGAAACCATGAGCATCATCATCAGTCCAAAAATCAAGCCACTGAAAAACCCAACTTTCAAACACTTAATCCCGCTTAAGTCAAGTTCTGGAGAGGAAGGAAAAAGATAGAAAAGAGAAGCCATAAAGGCTCCGCTAAAAAGCCATCCAAAGATATAGACCTGCCAGAGTGGGGCTTTGACTAAAAAGTTGTTGAGTGCTTTCATGCCTCCACCTCCTTAGCAGTTTCGAATGGGCAAGCTTCCACCCATATTGGGTCGAAGTTCAATGGCCATTCAGCCCAACCATTTTTAACCCCATGTTCGTTGAGTTTAATCAGCGGCTCCTGTGTGGTCTCGTCCACGAGGGCCATTTTGCCTAATGAAATCTGAAGCTCAACCATAATAGTTGCAGGATCATTTTCTTGGCCTTCTTTACGAAGGACGGTGCAGCACGAGTGGGCTGAGCCTGGTACCGTGCCTCTCCATTTGCAATTATAGCAATTAGGCTTTTTCATGTCTTTTTGGTTTGATGGTACAAATATAAAAGAAGGGTTCGGGATTTATAAGAATTTGGATTCAAATTTCTAATATTTTGAATCATATATGATTGATAATAAATTGAATAAGTCCCACTTGCTTATATATGAATGTTAGCGGTAATGCTACCTAACCTTATATTGTTCACCTCTACTATCAATTATGTATTCAAGCGTTGAACCTGAAAATAAACCTGTCAACGAATCCCCTAATGTTAGTTGTGGCATTTTATTATTTGTGCCTATAACAAAAAAATGGCTATCAGTTTTTACTTGAACTTTCATCTGTTCATTAAATGACGTTGGCACTACATTAGCATCTCTTACAACGCCAATTTTTTTCTGAGTGCAAATTTCAGGTTTATTTTCGCATCCTGAAAGCACTACCGCTAACATCGCATATAAAGCAATAGCGGTTTTTGTGGTAAAATTTAACTTTTTCATCTTTAATTTATTTTAGTTGTTAATTGAAATTTTCGTTATTTAATCCGCTACTGCTTATATGCGTAGCCGTTATGCACAATTATTTTGTAGTATGATTTGTACATTTGCCTTCTACTTTACATTTACCATTTTCGTATTCATAAGGACAAAACCCTTTTCCTGCCATACTACAAAATAACTGTCCGCTTTGCTGCATAACAACAGGTATATTTAATAACTGCTGTTTTGCTTGGTTAAATTCTTTTTCCGTTATCTTAGGAGACATCCAGTTGCGTTCTCCTTGTCGGCTTTTAACTGAGACTGGTCTCACTTCGATTTTCTTTGGTGTCATATTGGTGTTGATTGATGTTGCAAATATAAGACCAACCTCCGAGGAAAAAAATCTGCCACTTATGTGGCAGTGCGGGAACGCTGTCAACATTTCACCTCTGTGCTACACCAAACAGCATAAAAAAAAGCAGGCCTAAGCCTGCTTCTCATCAAATCAAATCGGGATTATCAATCCCACCACCAAATCAATTCTATTCCAAAGTAACCGCTTCCGTGTTCGGTTACCACATATCGGATTGAGTCAGCCTTTATGGACTTGCCAACTGGCTCCCAATGCGTATTGTAAAATTCTTTAACCCTTTCGAGCTGTTCTTCACCAATGAAATCATATTCCATTAGAACGTATTCGCCACCTGAAACTGACTTCCATTCATGTGCTTTAGCTCCGGTGTTAGGGTTGTTTGGTCCGTAATCTTTTCTCGGGGCTAAAGCATCCATCTTACCGATAGCATGACAAACGTCTGTGCTATTGAATTCGTTCCAGTTGCCATTTGCCGAGATGTACCCTTTCATACGGTCTTTGTCTAAGGTTATCATCCCTCCAAAGCCTAACTCCTTTTGAGCTTTATGAATTTTCTTACCCAACTCGAAACGATGGTTGGCGGTCTTAGCCAGCATCTTGTTGTGATGTGCATTGTATTGCTCTTTCACCTCAACAAAAAGTTTATCAAGGGTGTCTCCAGATGAATAAGCTTGAAGCTCATCGTAGCTCAATTTGTAGTCAGAGGGTTGAAAAACGCTATAGTCAACATCCTGAAAGCAATGAGCAAATCCTAAAGAGACAACAACATTCCAAATCACTTGACGTTTGGTTTGGAGATCCAGACTCGAGAAGAGTTCCGGTGTCAAATTCGGGTTAACCGAGCCGTTGACAATCGGCTGAATTTCTTGTACTGTGTTCATGTTGGTTTTGATTGATGACGCAAATGTAGAAGGAAGCTGCGGGACTTTCCTGACTAGTCAGCCAGGTTATTCAGTACCGCTTCTCTTTGATGTCCGTAAGCCTCTGTAAAGGATACAACCATTTCCAGTGCCTCCTTATCCTTCTTAACCTCATCTCTCCATTTGTTTCTAAACAGGTCAAACATTCTATCTGAGGTCATGATGTGCTCAACTGTTGCTGAGCTATTCAAAGTTGTGATGATCTTTCTGAAGTCCTTTACTAAAGGTGAATCTAAAGGTGTTGATTTTGGTGTTTTCATTTTTTGGTGTTATTTGATTCCGTAAACTTATGTCCAGACTGCGGGATAAAAAAATCTGGGTCAAGCTGCGGGAACGCTGTTCACGGTTTTCTGTATCCGAGCTTTGGTTTCAATTTCAACCCATGCTAATTCTTCGAAGTCCTTTTCCCGAACTGAAATCCAAATGGTGCTAAATCTATGCTGTGAATTGGTTTCTATTGCCCTGTAATTTGAGTTGTAGATA
>JAJFUY010000056.1 GCA_021372185.1 Chlamydiales bacterium
GGCGGTCGTGAAAAGGTGTGAAAGGGAAGTTAGGTAGCGAAGGACGGTGGTAGGAGAGCGCTTTTGCTTTTTTGAGGTGAGCCCTTGCTCAAGTAGTGTTCTTTTTTCGTTGATGAGGCTTGGACGGATAGCTGACAAGGCATATTGACCTAGTTCTTTGCGAAACCATTCGAGGTGTTGGCGCACATTGCGGGCGTTTTTTGGCTTTCGTGGTAGCTCTTCGATGTAGTAGCGGTTGATGGCTTCTGAGAGGGTGTGCTTGGAGGCTTGGATGTGGGGTAGGTGAATGCCGCGGAGGGCATTTCTTTGCTGTTCATCTAACCACTGTTTGGCACTTTTGGGGTCTGGGAAGGTTTGAATTTGATCTGGATAGCCTTTGCGGCGAAAACGGGCTCTGAATGTAATTAGATTTTTTGAGCTTATGCGAAGGTCGATTCCTGGGGGAAGACGTTTTTTGATGGCTTCGAGTTTCTTCATATCGATGATCCTGTTTTTAAAGTAAAAAATTGGATCAGATACTGGAACTGTGGGGGAAATTGCTGCCATTTGCTGTGGGTTGCTGTGATCATTTGGTCCACCAGTGGTCCACGGTAGTGGAATCTCCGGTTTGGCCAAATCATGTAGGTCACAACAAATAGGCTCTGGCATGCCTCTCTAGCGGTTAATTAAAAGTGGGGCAAGCAGGACTTGAACCTGCGACCAACGGATTATGAGTCGCTTGACCTTCCACAAACCAGCGCAAAGGACAGTACATAGGTGCACTAATATTAGCGGTTTATGAAAAAGTCAATTGTGCCCACTTGCGCCATTTTATTACAGTTATTTCCCACCGATTGCGTAAAATTTGCGTAAGACGTGCGATGGCAGCAGGGATCAAACAGCTATCAAGATGAAGCGAGGGTTCTTGCCAATAATTCTAGAGTGGATTTCTTATTTTTTGGATGCGTGAATGAGCCTGACAGCCTCATCCAGAGCCTTTTCTGCTGGAACAAAATGATCTGGTATGATGCCTACACCCTCCCAATTTCCTTCCTGTTTAGGGTTGACAGCCCTCCCAGTTGGAATTTGCATTTCAAACAAATCATTAACGTCATGCATTCTACAAGGATTTGCTCCTCCACCTGTCGGTTCGCCGACTATGGTAGCCCTCCCGTTGACTTTCATGTTATTGGCAAACTCTTCTCCAGCTGAAAACGTCCAAGGACCATCAAGGATATAAAGGTGAGTATCCAATAGGCGCTCATTGGAAGGCAATTCATCATAGGTTAGTGTATGAAAATCTTCGCTTTTAGGCCCCTCAGTGGTTCTCCATTCAATTCGATTAAGGGGGATTTCTTCTTTCATAAAGAGGCTGCACAACAACTGAACCGCAAATGGATCACCACCTGAATTATCACGCATATCGATAATGATCGCTTTTGCACCCTTTACGTGTTCAATCCCTTTCTTAAATGCCTCACGTCGTGCTGTAACATCTTCAAGACTAGGGGCATCAGCTCCTTCCTGTATTCTCAGGTCGCATACTCCAAATTTGAGCAAATCAAAATATCCAATTGATGGGTCTTCTTTCAAAAAACCTGCCTTATACTCATATGGTATAGAGCCCATTTGCATTCCACACCAGCCCTCATTTGTAGGCGCAATATAGGCTTTAATGTCGTCTTTATTCTCGTCTTTTAATTGAGGTTTGCCTACAGAGTAGTCAACTTTATCTGCAATAGCAACAGGGGCACGTGCTTGAGCTTTGAACCCTACCAAAATATGCTTGTCCTTTGTGATACTGATCAAATCCTTTGTCAACATTTCAGCAAAGACCTTAGGATCGCTGATCGCATCATAAGCCCCTTCTTGTAGCAGCTTCTTTAAGTGTGTTGCACATTCTATACCCTTATCTTCAAATACATATCTTTTTACCATAGCCCCAGCAATACTGTGTATAGTTTGTTCCTTTACGCGATTCAAATTCTGCAAATTTACCTGATATTCCGATTTTGTAGGGCCTACCGCAAGGGTGGCAACACCTAACGTGGTGATATCAGAGGTTGTGGTACTAGCAGATGAAGATATTGACGTGATGTTTCTTTTAAGATCCTCTATTGTCTGAATCTTATTTTCACGGATAGATTTTTTTAGTAAACCTTTAATTGCACCCAGGTCTTCAGGATTTTTTGGAATGATACTGTAAAACTGCTCACCAACCTTGATTTGTGATTTTTGTTCTACATGATCGCTTTTTGATAGGTTGAATTCGAACTCATTAGGTTGAGTACCACCTGGCTGGGAAAATTTGAAATCAAAATTAGCGTTCATGGGTATACCATTTTTTTACCGCTTTATATTTGTGTGAATAAGGGTGATGGCAGCATCTAGGGCTTGTTCGTTTGAGATGTAATGATCTGGTACAATGCCGATTCCTTCCCAATTGCCTTCTTGAATTGGGTTGACAGCCCTTCCTGAGGGGATAAAGGCGTCAAATGTATCATTGAGAGAAAGCACATTGCCCGGATTGGCGCCTCCGCCAGTTAATTCGCCAACAACTGTGGCTCGAGAGTATACTTTCATGTTATTACAGAATTCTTCACCGGCAGAAAATGTCCAAGGGCTTGTAAGAATATACAGGGGAGTGTCCTTCAAGCGCATGTTGGAAGGCAGTTCCTTTTCACTCAGCGTGAGAAAGTTGTCGCTTTTTGTACCGTTCGGAGTTCTCCATTCTATCCTGCTAAGTGGTAATTGTTCTTCCATAAATAAGCTGCACAACATCTGAACTGCAGATGGATCGCCGCCAGAATTGAACCTCATATCGATAATAATACTTTTTGCGCTTTTTAAGTTTGCAATAGCTTCGATATAGGCCTGTCGCCTTGCGTTAGCATCTTTAATTCCAGAAGCATTAACATCTTCAATTTCAACAGTCTTAGATGCTTTATTTTCAGATGATATATTAGCAAAAAAATCCCTATAGCATTCTTTTGCATAGTCTGTCTCGCCATTACATATGCCAAATTTTCTTAAATCGAAATAGCCTATTGATGGATCTGTGTCTAGAAATCCCGATTTATACTCGTAAGGCATAGAACCCATTGGTTCTCCCATCCAGCCAATATTTGTGGGAGCGATGTATGCTTTGATATTTTCTTTTACTAAGCGGGGTAAGAGTGGGTAATCTGTGTAGTCAACTTCGTTGGCTTTATCAACTTGGGTTGAAGGTTTGGCATTATTTTGGGGTTTAATTCCTACAAAAACATGTTTATCACTGGAGATCGAGCGCAAATCAGTTGTTAAAACGCTTACAAAGACTTCAGGGTCGGAAATTCCATCGTACGCACCTTCTTGTAGCTGTTGTTCTATATATGCTGCGCATTCTTCACCAATTTCAGGAAAAACATACTTATCTCTCAATTCGTGTGCCAGTGTGTGGACAGTTTGGGGTATGCGTCCTTTAAGTGAATTTCCACTCAGAATGCTGACACATACTGAGTTAACTTGAGAGGTATTTGTGTTCGTTGATGAAGATACTAGCGTAATATGACGTTTAAGATCCTCTATTGTCTGAATCTTATTTTCACGAATGGATTTTTCTAATAAACCTTTGATTGCGCCTAGGTCTTCAGGGTTTTTTGGGATGATACTGTAAAACTGCGCACCAACCTTGATTTGTGATTTTTGTTCTACATGATCGCTTTTTGACAGGTTGAATTCGAATTCAATATGATTGGCACTACTTGGTTGGGAAAATTTGAAATCATAATCGGCGTTCATGATAAAAATACCATTTATTTACTGTTTCTAACTTAATTTTACATTTATGAACTATTATTAACAAGAAGTCGTAACGATAGAATTGGATAAAAATGTAGTAAAAAGACAACGTTTACCTACATTACTATCCCTGGACGCTGGCAAGACGCAGGGTGATTTTTTTAAATTATCTTTGCTCTTGCACAAAACCTATCAATTTGATAGTTTTTGTGTATGAGCAAAAAAGACCTTCTTTTTCAAATTGCGGAACGTCAACAGGGCTATTTCACCAGCCTCCAAGCTGAGGAGTGTGGTTTCCCATCATCTAATGTTCATAGATACCTTATTACTAAAGAATGGGTAAGGGAGCAGCATGGTATCTATCGGTTGGCTCGTTATCCAATGACTGATCGTCCCGAACTTGTTCTTTGGAGCTTGTGGAGTCGTGATAAGAAGGGACAAGTGCGCGGGGTTTGGTCGCATGAGACAGCTCTTGATATTTTTGAGCTTTCAGATGTCATGCCCTCTAAATTGCACATGTCAGTGCCCAAAAAGTTCCGTAAGAGAGGGGACATTCCAAAAGTTCTTGCTCTCCATTATGTTGACTTGAGAGAGGTAGATATTCAAGCACAACAGGGCTACCTAATCACCACCCCATTACGCACGCTTATCGATATTGCACAAGCGGGTGAGCTGTCTTATGATTTAATTAAACAGGCAGTGCATGATGCATTGCGCAAAGGAATGGTTTCACGAAGAGAGCTGAACCAAGCTAATTTGCAGAGTCAAATACCAATACTATTGAGGATCCTTGATGAATACGGTTTACAAAACAGCGACTGACTTCCGAAGGGGTCTTGAGTCGGAACTTAAAAAAATAGCCAGTGCAACAGATGATGATATACAACGCCTAAGAAGGAAAGTAACCTTTGACCGGTTACTCGCTCGTATTTTTTCGCAGGAAGGATCTACATTCTTTCTCAAAGGTGGCTATGCAATGGAATTGCGTCTTTCGACTGCGCGTGCTACAAAAGATATTGATTTGACTTGTCTTGAAAGGGCGAAGGGAAAAGACGAGCTCATAAGCCTTATAATCTTAGAGGAGCTCCGTGAGTTGGCCAGTAAAAATCTCAACGATTTTTTTGTCTATCAAATTGGAGAGCCACAGCTCGATATAGAAAACGCGCCCTATGGAGGCGCGCGCTATCCTGTCTCTTCTTTTATCGATGGTAAGATTTTCGTTAGATTTGAATTGGACGTTGGGGCAGATGCTATAGTTACTCGGACAGAAGCTTTTCAAGGCACAGATTGGCTAAATTTTTGTGGGATCGCATGTCCAGTTTTCACGATGGTCTCCATTGAGCAGCAATACGCAGAAAAGCTGCATGCCTACACGCTTCCTCGCCAAGGGATAAATACTCGTACCAAAGACCTTATTGATATGGTGCTCTTAGCAAGAATAAAGACCTTTGATATGGCAACGCTGAAAGAAGCTCTGTGCTCTGTATTTAGAGTTCGTAATACACACTCTTTGCCTCAACTAGTGAATCCTCCACCACTAGAATGGAAGAAGCCATTTGAGAAGCTTGCTAGAGAATGCCGGCTTACTTTGTCATTGGAAGATGCATTTTTAGAGACATCAAATATTTATAAACGAGTTAACGGCATTTCATGAGAAATGAGAGATCCGTTAAAGAGGGCTGGGCTATTGCGATAATCTGGCACATACTGGTATATTTTGCAGCGATGATGTTACATTGTACATTATTTGGAGAGGGTTTTGCTGGCATTGCAGAACCGGAATCTTGCTACAGGACGGGAATATCTATGACTGAAAAGAAACTTGTTGTTATTACCGGAGCGACTAAAGGTATCGGGCTTGGGCTTGTTGGAAAATTCATTAATTGTGGGTGGAGAGTAGCAGGTTGTGGACGGTCGGTCAAAGCTGTTCAGGAGCTACAAAACAAATATGGGTCTGAGAATCTGTTTTCCGTAGTTGATATCAAGGACGATGTATCTGTTGCCAAGTGGGCTAAAGAAGTCGCCTTAAAAATGGGAAATCCCTCAATTCTGATTAACAATGCCGCATTAATTAATCATCCAAAAGTGCTTTGGGAAATCCCCTCTGCTGAATTTACTGATATCATGGATACCAATGTATTGGGCACGGTTAATACGCTGCGCCATTTTATTCCGTTGATGCTTCAAAAAGGAAAAGGAATAATCGTCAATATGTCTTCCGGATGGGGAGTGAAGGGGAAAGTAGAGTTTTCGCCTTATTGGGCAGGTTGGGAAAAATTTTCACCTTATTGTGCGTCGAAATTTGCTATCGAAGGGCTCACGCAATCGTTGTCTCAGGAACTGCCTAAGGGATTAACTGCTGTAACCTTAGCCCCTGCGGCAAGTAATACCGATATGCTTCACAAAGCGCTCCCAGAAGGAGCTAATCAATATCTAACAGCCGAACAGTGCGCGGAAATTATCGTTCCTTGTATACTGAATATCAAGCCTAGTGATTCTGGGAAACATCTCTCGCTAGACAATTAAGGCTTTTGTGTACATGGTAGAGGGCCGAGCGATGCTTAAAACGTCACTTGAAGTCCACGAAGGTGATGTTGTGGTGTATAATGACAACATTGATTGTGAATTGGGAGCTTATCAACATGGCTAACTTGCTTTATCCTTTTTTGAATGGAAGAGTAAAAGGTATTATGGTGAAACACAATGCTTTTGATGAGTACTTTAATGAATCAACAGTCTTGGGTGAATCAGGACTTCATTCAATTCTCGACCAAGGAAAGCCTTTTGCCAAAAACCTCGCCAAAACACTCGTTTCAGGTGGATCTGCAGTTTTTCCACACACCTATATGCTAGAGTGCGGCTATCAAATTGCAGCTGTGGTACATGCTTGTTTAGACTCCGGAGCAGATCAGGTAGTGGCTCTGGGAGTATTGCACCCAATGAACGAAACTATGTTAGAGGCTCGCACAAAAGAGCTAAACGGCAAAGACATTTCTGACGAGCCAAGTTGGGGTGTTTTAGGCCCTGAAGTACAACGTGATGACTCGTGGAAGCGAGAATTTTCTCTTACCCACTTTAAAACTCTATGGCAGACCGAAATAAAGCGAAGAGGCATCAAAGCGCCAAAGCTCTTAGAATTCTACCCCAGCCTAACCAATCGCCGACCAGAGACTTTACCCGGTATTAAGGAGCTTGAAAAGATCGTAAAAGACTCCATAGTAGTAGCTACTGACGATATGTGCCATCATGGCATTGCCTATGGGGTGTCGCAAGATGATGCAATAGAAATAGGCGATCAGGCCTACGACTTTGCCAAAAAGGTAATCGATATAGGTTTTACCTATTTACAAAGGGGCGACTTTGCTCGCTATTTTGACCATTGGATGAATCCTCAGGCCATTGGCGATCCCACTGATTGCGCCATTGTCCTCCGCTACCTCCTTGGCAATGCTTCCTATAATGTTCTCGATTTAAAACTCGTTGACCTCTCTCGGCTATTCGAAGAAAACCCCACCCCAAGCTGGGTAGCCGCAGCACTTGTTGAAATAACAAGAGACTAAGTAGTGGCACGCTTACTCTATTTGATGGTTCATAATCTTGCATCATTTTATCGTTTTAACTGCCATTTTTCGGATTATTGGCTAGTACTATAATGAATGCTTACCTATAGTAGCATGCGGATAATCGATTGGCCTCGAGGTTCTAAGATTGCCTCAGGAATTGCCTTCGCTTTGTTCTTTGGTTAAAAGTTGAAAAAATAGAGGTAAGTAAGTGCATTCTGTGTATGCGCTAAGGATTATTGAAGTTCAGTCACAATCTTTCATTTCGTTATTAAAGCGAGATTTGCCAGAAATTCAGGCGGATATTGAGCTTCGAGCTTCCTCGCAGCTTCTTTTGGATCAAGCCAATCAAAACCAACATGCTCGTCGCTTAAAATAGGGGTGGCAATTCCTAAAATTTTACAGTAGAAAATGGAGAAAATCAAACCCACATCGCCTTCCTGAGCTGGAATACGAATGTTTGTGAGAAGCATTGTAAAGGGTCGGATGTCGCTAATTTTTTCAAATCCTGTTTCTTCTTTTACTTCGCGCATCAATGTCTCCATCAAAGATTCCCCTCTTTGAAGACGTCCTCCTGGAATATCCCAGTACATTTTTTTAGAGGGAAGGTGTCTTTCAAGCAAAAGCATCTTGTTTTTCTCATTAAAAATAAGAGCCTTAACTCCTAAATGAAAGCAATCCTCTTTTCGATCCATGCACTTGCCACTAGTAAAATTATATGAAAAATAGTAACACACAGAGCTTACATAAGCTAATACAAATTAGGACAGCCTTCTTGCATAGGAAAATCTCAACCATGGTTAGCGTAAATACTACGTCAGCCCTGCAAAATATCCCAAAGCTACGCGAAACTTAGATTTTGGCAAAAGCTGGTCCTCAACAAGCATATACTTTTGGCATAGAAAAAATGGGGAAATTTATAGTTTTTCCTTAAATGCATTAACCCACTTCATAATTACTTTACTCATAACCTCTTCAGTTGATAGAATCGCTTTACATAAATAAATGGCAATCCTCATGCTGCAGAAAACAGTGCTGAACATCGACGCTTCAGTAGTACGCCACTTGGTGGCCACCCAGTTTCCGCAATGGAAACATCTCTCTGTCAGACCGGTCGCGACCGGTGGTTGGGACAATAGGACCTTTCATTTGGGTGAAGAGATGCTCGTGCGCATGCCGAGCGCCAAAGACTATGCGGTGCTGGTAGAAAAGGAACACTTGTGGCTCCCAAAACTGGCGCCCCTCCTGCCTCTTCCGATTCCAGTACCTTTGGCTATCGGAGAGTCTAATTTGCTTCCTCCAAAACCTACACCTTGATTCATGATCTTATCAAAGGTCACTTTGTTATCCATAGCAGATGCAAGTTCTGTGTTTATTTGTACGTCCGCCGGGACAGCCCTCGTAGATGGCACCTTCGGGACAACCGCCAATACGACCGCCAGTTGGAATGCCGTCGCCAATGTTTATGATGTGGACGTCTCCGATGCGCCGACGA
>JAJFUY010000098.1 GCA_021372185.1 Chlamydiales bacterium
AAGCAGTCAGCAAGGCCATGAGCTACCTGGTGTTTTTTGATGGTTCTATTGTTCAACGTTATGGTAGGCGATGGGAGGCCAAACGGGCCTCTATTAATGGTAAGTGATGGCACAACAGCGTTAAGCTGTGCGTCAATAGCAATCCTGCCTGCGGGCACAAGACCACCAAAGGCAACATTGGCACCCAAGAGCTTTAATGGGGTAACATACGTAAGCCCAAGTATGTCTAGCGATATTTTGGCTTTTACCTTCCCACTTACAAAGCCACCAAGAACAGAAGATTTGGCGTGTCCATTATGATGGTAGCAGTCGTTTCGTACATAAAAACCAGGTGGCGGCATATAGCCTGCTTTTGGGCCCATGTAGCCATTGAGATAGAGAGGAAAATCCCCTTGAGTAGCAGCTAAGAGGCATGTAAGAGAAAGAAAACCAAAAATCAGTCGCGCCAGATACTGCATGAAAACTCCATCAAAATCATCAGAGGAGTTATCCTGAATATTGTGCCAAAATTTGTCAACGAATTAGCGCGAAGTGTAATAAAAAGGCCCACAACTTGTGGGCCGTTCCCCTACCCCTACCCCTGCCCCTGCCCGTGCCCTTGCCCTTGCCCGATTTTGTATTTGTATTGGTATTAAGTGTGCCGTAGGTACACCTTATTATTAGCCCACTAGTGTAGCCACGAAGTGGCAAACTGTGGGAAAGCGATATAATTAATATATGGAGCCACTTTAGTGGCGACTTAAGTCTTAAGATTGAATCGCCACTAAAGTGGCTCCAATGTATTTTTCATGGTGTCCCACAGTTTGCCACTTCGTGGCTACACTGGTGGGCTAATAATAATGTGTACCTACGGCACACTAAATACCAATACCAGTACAAAATTTGATTATAGTGAATAGAAAAAAGTACTACGAGTTTAGAAACGTATACATTAAAGTTCATGTATTGCCTCTTTCTTTTTATCCTAACAAAAAAGCAAATGTTTAAAAAGTTGAAATTAAGGTAGTCTTGTACAAAATAGGTTAATGATGACAGCAGAAAGAATTGATTTTTCGCATGTGACGCGCGAAGCTGCCACGTGGAATGACTATCCTGTTATTCAGAACATGGGTCGCTTTTATGTGTATGATATGAGTGAGTACATGGGAAGTGAAGAGGGCTGGCAGATGCCGGAAGATGGGTTATATCAGTGTATTGACTTTAAAAAATACTGGCAAACTGATGGGGCATTCCCCTTTCTCATACGCTATAAGGGTGAATTAGCGGGTTTTGTTATTGTCGACAAAAAAGGAAGCGATGACACGATCGACTTTAACATAGCCCAGTTTTATATTCTGAGAAAATTTAAAGGGAAGGGTTTGGGTGCCTTTGTTGCCCGCGAGTGTTTTGATGTCTTCAGAGGTGTATGGGAGGTCATGGTGATGCCGCAAAATACCGGCGCCTACCAGTTTTGGAACAAAACAATAACCGCCTACACTAATAACACAGCCACCCAATACACCCGAAATGTTGCTCACCTAAACAACAGCCCAAAGAACATTTTTCGGTTTAAGTCATAAGAAGTGATTTTTGTTTTAGAGCCCGCCAGGGCGATTGAACGGAGCCCACCGTGACCGTAGGGAACGGTGGGAAAGATATGAATAATGGCGGAGCCCGGCTAAGGGCGACTGAATCACGATATTCAATCGCCCTTAGCCGGGCTCTCGTGCATTTTTGCCTGTTCCCACCGTTCCCTAAGGTCACGGTGGGCTTCGTTCAGTCGTCCTATAGGACTCTAAAACAGTTGGCAAAATATAGCTATGAAGAGGAGTGTGGCTTATGCTGGGGGAGTTTTTTCGACGAATTTTTGGTAGATGAATAGGATGATCATGGCAGAGAACAGGGACATGAAAAAGCCTGCTTGTTGGCCTTGGGCGTACATGCCGGTATTTTCACCGATGAATTTGCCTAGGAAGGCGCCGCCGATGCCGAGTAGTGTTGTCATGATGAAGCCTGAAATGCTTCTTCCTGGTACTAGGGCTCTTGCAAATAGTCCTACAAAAAAGCCGATTACGATTGTTGCTACGATGCTCATGGGTTCCTCTAAAGTTTAGTGTTTAGGCTTTATCTACCTGGTACGTTGATATTTAACAACACAAACCCTGCACTCGCATAAAACAATTAGTTTATTGTAATTGACCGATTTTAGTTTATTAACTATTATAAATTTTAGTAGTTAATTTGGTTATTTATGCGAAATATAGTAGATTGTTCAACATCAACCACTTCTGTAATAATAAATGATCAAGTTTTGGCTTGTAAGTCTAGTGATCATTCCATACTTTCTTTTGTGTTTCAAGATAAAGTGCTTATTTCATCAAATGTGATGTGTTCTGGTGATTTATACCTAAACCGCACACAAAATGATGCCATACAGGGTAAAATTCACTTTGCAAACTCTTTTCGGATTGACCCACGAGACCCGCAAGGCCAACGCCAGCGTATTACTGCCCAGTTTAATGAGCTAAAAAGAACGATAGTTGAGCAATCAACAGAAGAGCAAAAGCCCATCGTTGCCCTGCAGGAATTTCCTAAAAACCCACAGACGGGTCTTTTGGACTTTACAAGCCTTGTGGAGGATGAACTACCAGATTATACGCCCTATTTTGGAAATACCGAAGAAAACTGCCAGCAAAGCCAGCTTTGTATGCTGGTGCCAAATGACTGCAAAGTTACTGAATTTGCTCAATCCAATGAAAGAATCCAGGTTTTATTCATAGACAACGTAGCCTATATGAACATACACCCAAGCCCACGCACGCAAGAAGAAAAATCTGGCCCAATTAACATTGACCCGTTCCAGTCAGGCTTAAAAACCCTCGCAAACCAGCTACTACAAGAAAAAAAATGCCGACAAATTCATATTCTGGGTGACTGGAACCGTAAATACAAAGAACTAGAACCCTTCTGGGGCTCTAATAGCATACACTCCCCACCCAAACCTTGTCATCTCCCACCTGGCGGCTATGAAGACTCTGCTATGCCAAAGCCTATTGATCATTGCGTATCCATTGTTTCAATAGCGCCAACTTAAGAGATTGAGAATAAGATCAAGATTGAGACTAAGAGCAAAATAGGCTGAAGCCTATTTTGGGACGTAGATGCTCATTCTTCTGTAATCAGAATTAGGCTGTCGCACGGACAAGCCTTTTCTTTGTATGTAATAGCCCAAGGTGTGATCTGCATAGCTATATTCTATGCGTAGGGTTTGATGCGCTGGCGCTTCACTGTGGTTATCAGCCCAATTTAAGTCTCCAAGGCAAAAGGCTCTGGGGTGTCTTGCCTCTCGAGTGAGTGCCACTTCTATATCATAGGGGTCTAAAACAGCAGTTCCCATGTTATGTTGTAATAACGCCTTTCTTATTTGTTGGGCATATGTGCTAGGAGTGGTAGGGTCTCTATTCAAAGATTTGTAGAGTTCACGAAACGTAGCAGTGGTTACTTTAACATCTAACACCCGTAGAGTACGGGTAAGAAGTTCTTTTGACATCGTGACTTTAGAAAATTCTTGGTCGATAATTTCTGCTACTCTTCGAGGTGTGGTTGTTTTTTCAAGAAGTATATCTTTTACCTCTCTAAAGGTGCGCTTTTCTTTGGCATCAAACCACTCTTCTAACTCATTGGAATCTACATAATTGTGTACCTGGGCAAGAAGTCTAATAAAGAAAGTGTAAGAGATTTCAGTTTTTAATTTGCGTTTCGCCAAATCAAAAACGTTTGCTTGCACAAATTCTTTAAAACCAAAACTTGCAACGTTGAGTACTTTCCAGCAGCTAGGTGTTATTGTCCAGGCATGATCATGAGATCCAAGTAAAAGTTTTGGAAATTGAGAGGCAGCTTTAAGTTGTACTGTCCGAAGTTGTGCAAAAAGATTTTCTAAAAATGCATAAGGCGTAGGAGATTGAGGCAGCTCAATACGAGATGCTGTAATTCCATACATAAGATTTAGCACTAATTGAGAACAGCCACCTTTTTCTCCCAGTATAAGGACGTCGGCATTTTTTAGTACGTCTGCATGAATACCCAAATTTCTATGAATGTATGTTGCGCAAAAGGCTGCCACTTGCTTTGAGAAGGATTCGGCGCTAATTGCTCTTACTATATTAAGATCAATCATTATTTTTTTAACAGCACCTCTTAGATCGGAAATTGTATGAAGAGGGATATACTTCTTGCCGTCAAACTGAAATACACGCGTTGAATACTGTAATAGTAAATAAAGGGCATTGCGACTCTCTTGAAAATGAATAAGGTCACTGCCGCTTTGATAGTTTCCGTTGCCAAGGCATGCTGTCTTTTCATAAGAGGGCTGAAACCAAAGTTCCGCTGACAGTCTCTTGCGCAAGAGATCAGCCTGTTCTCTTGAGAGGGTTTTTCCGATAGCAAACACGACGGCATTTACAAAAAGATTTTTTAAATCTGATGCTTTTATTGAATTGGCACTAGCAATTTCACATGCTGCTATATGCATCTTTACAAGAGCGTTATATTTATAGCCTGCAAACATGCCCGCTACGTAGGTTTTTTGGTCACTTGCTTTGTTTTCAGCAAGAACGTTTTCAAATGTTTTACTGATGGGTTGGGCAACTTCCTGTTTATCATCGCTTGGGCATGTAAGCTGCAGTGTCTCACATAGATGTTGAGCCGCTGTTGATTGTAGAAGTGCCTCTTTTGGCACAACAACATCCATATCTGAGGATGCACCAAGACGCGCTTGTAATACAGGTCTGATGGGGATATTGCTACCATCTATATGAAAATACCCCGTCTGTAGCCATTCAATCGTTTTTTGCAGCGTCTTATAGGGATGATTTTCTGTTGCGTAAATAAAAGCGCCTATAGCATAGCAGTTGCCTCTATCTTGCTGGCGAAGGTCGGTAAATAGTGCCATTAAGCAGTCTTGAAGCACTAATCTTGAATTGATTTCGCTATTGTGCGGCAGTTTAATATCAAAGCGGATGAGGTCTTTAAGCGTTTCGTGTACCTGCACCTTTTGGTTAAAGAATGTTTTATATTTGTCTTTTGCAAGCAATTCTTTTACAATGCTTAAAATGTGGTCTGTATGTTCTGGCTGAAGGTGCTGGACAATCAAAAGTCGCGGATTTGATAATAGTTCTTTTACTGCATGCAGCCCTCCCCTGTTAAACCTGTTTTTAGAGCTAGTTGTAAGTACCATGTTTGACAAGGCTCTGAGCAAATAGTGTGCAAAGCCTGAGGCAACATCAGACACTTGCATAGATGGCGCAAGTGTCTGTTGATAGTCTGTAGCTTCTTTGTGAAGTTCTTTTGCGCGATATTCTAAGAGATTAGGCACATCTTTAAGTGCGCTAAAATTTGTAGGGTCTTTATCAAGATAAAATAAAATGGTGCCAAGCTCTGCCATTTTTTGATTGTGCGGCAGTGTTGTTGCCAGGACATCACTTACAAAACCTCGCCAGTAATCACATAATTTTCGTGATTGACAAGTGTGTATCACAGCCTCAATCTTTTCTACGGCTTCACGCAGCGTAAAAAAAGTGTTTTCTGGGTCAAATTGTGGTGGTTTATCAAGCTCACAGTGATAAAGCTGTGACAAGGTAGGTTTTGCCACATCAACATCAGCATCACAAAAAGAGAGTTTTCTTGGCGCAATAGTGACAACACCGTCGAGCGCTGTTTTAGGTTTTAATGGGCTAACAAATTTTATTTGGGGCGATAAAGACATATGAATTATGCGAATGAACTTAAAAATAGTTTTGATTTTTGAAAGGCTGGATGTTTTGGATTATGTTGTATCCTATTTGCCGCATCAAGTAAGGCTTCTCTTGTTTCAACTACCTCGGACTCGCTTACATGCATGATGAGAAAATAGTCTACTTTGGGATCTTGGAGGGCGCTTAATACTTTGATGAGCCTTGGGATGGTGGGTAGATTCAGTGCCCCATAGGCATGGCAAAATTTTAGAAAATGAGATGCTGGGTAACTGGCAGCATCATAGTTTCTTAAAATTTTGTCTACTATTTTGCAGTTTCGCACTTCATGGCCATCTGCTGGTCTGCAATAATCTAATAACATGAAACCCGTCTTTACCATTTGCGCGTTCGTATCTGGCAATACATGAAACCATGCATGTAAAACGCTTAAGTGATGATTTTTAAGTTGAGTAGATACGTTAAGACTTAAAGCATCTAGCTGCAAAGCTAGTAAGTCGTCTTCAAGCTGGCGTACCTTTTTGCAAGCGAGCGCAAAACCAATATCCCTCCATGTTGCATGTTGGCATTTCTGTAAAATCGTTACCCAGTTAAGTTCAAGTAATTCTTTGTCTTTCAGGGAGGATCTTTCTTTCTCGCTGAGTGGATAGCCATGCTGTAATAGAACCACTTCCATTAATTGAAGAAGCGCCGGCTTCAATTGCTCAGAAGAGCTTTTAATGATAGGAATAAATTGCTGCAAAACGACTGGATGAAGCTCTTTTGAACAGCAATTCAAGATAAGCCATGTAACATAATTGAGTTCTAAATCTTGTGGTTTTATGACTTTTGTAAGAATGTGATTTGGTTCTATACGCGTCTTTCTTGAAGAATAGAGCGCCTCAACAAGCTGAGCAAAATTTTTATGTGTTGATAGTTTGGCAAAGACACGTGAAAATGTGCAAAAAGCGGCCTCTGGCTCTAGATCAAATCGTAGTGTATATTCTCCTGATTGCAAAAGAAGAGAGGGTTTATTTGCTGTGTTGATGTACGTTGCGTGATCTGATGCCATAGCAAGACACTGCATAACATGCTGCCACTCAGTATATGAGAGCCCTAGTTGCCAAAGTGGGCCTGTAGTGCGAGGTTTTGCCTTTGTAATAAATAAATCAATTTTTTCTGCCGGTACGCCTGCTGCATGAGCTATTTGGGCAAGTAGCAGTACATCTTGGTATGTATATTTGGTAGAAAGCGCTAAAAAAGCATACCAGCTTGACACATCATCTTGCAAAATTCCTTTGTAGATAATGGTAAGCGCATCTCTTTGAGCCTCCATCCCAAGTTTTATCTGGTTGTAGATAATTTCTTCTTGATTGGGGCCAGAAGAATGTACGCGAACAGATCCGAGCATGGTATCTATGTACCAGGCTTTAGCTAAATTATTGTACACTAAAACTGAAGATGTGCCGTGTATTACTTGTAAGGCACACGTTGTAACAACAAAATTGGGGCATTGTCTGCCAAAAAGTAGCCTGATTGTTTGAGGTTTCCCATCAAATTCTCGGTTGAGAATAAACGCAAATTCATCAGGGTGTTCTTTGAATGCAGCAAGAAACTCTCGGGGTTTATGAGCAAGTGCGCTATAGCGTTCTATATATTCAAGTTCTTGACTCGTATGTGAAATGTCTTGAAATGAAGCTGAAAGTTCTTGGCACTGTTTTTCAGAAATTGTCTCTTCAGTACATATGCCACGAAACACTTTTCTTAAATCGGGCAATACATTTTGAGTGGCGTGGTTGAGTTTAAAAAATAGAGTAAATTCTTGCGGTGTTGCAGCTACTCTTTTTTTGGTATGCTCTATAGTATCGCTATATAGATGAACGCTTCTTCCTCCAAGCTGAAGGGTGCATGTTTCTATAAAATCACAACCAAGTATGCCCAAAATGTTTGTGCCAAGAAGGCGTGCGGGTACTGGGCCAATGACAGATTGTATGGTTCTAAAAATAGAATCTAAGCTGAATGTGAACCTTTGTAAAGTAGCGGTATTTCCAGGTATAAACTGTATATTGGGATTGTTGTATACATTCACAAAATCATAGGCAGGAATGATATCCTCAATAGTGGTATAGGGCGGCAGGAAGTTGGGATGCGTCGTTGCCTTAATTGTGGGTATCATTACAAATCTCTAAATTTTATATAATAGTTTACTAGAGCGCTAGAGAAAATAGCAAGTAATTATCGGTTTTTAATAACTAAGATATTTATGTAAAATGCTATAGCGAGCTGAGACAACATAGTCTTTAAAATGGCCCATCGGGGCGGCAAAATTCCAGAGCCCATCTTCTTTATCTGCTTGGCTTAAGAGAATGGCCTGGATGGCTAACCGCAAATTGGCCGCAGTGCAGATAGGTTTATCAAGAGAGGTGGGCTGGCATGAGGCTGCATGAATGAGGTCACAAAAGCCATCTACCCTACCATCAAGTGCTTTAGGGAGGGTGTCAAATAAAAATGCAGATGCAGTGCTCATCGGTGATGCATCTGAACGAAGTGAGAGAATTTTACTTACCAACTCTTTAGTGATGGCATTTTTTTTAATTCGATAGGCTGTAAGATCGTGCGTTTGTAGTGTGCCTGTATCACCACGATTACAAATAAAAAGAAGCGACCCTATAAATACAACGGCCAGGGAATGTTCATACCATCCAGTAGGGAGTATTACAGGATCTGTACCCTCTTGTATTTTTTTTACAATGGTGCTATGTGAACGCAGATTGATTGCTTCCCCAATGGCAGTATCAATAGCTCTATAGAGTTGGTTATTTGATGGCGGCTCGGTGTGCCAAAAGTTTCTCCATGTCCATAAACCCATCATATACATAAGTTCTGTGTAGCTGCCCTCATATAAATGTTTGCGATCTTTTGCAAATAGCAGCGCTTTTTTACCGATAAAATGGTAAAGAATTACTTCCCAGTCTTTGCGTATAAATGAAAATTTTATGAGACATGGGCGTAGCAGAGGGTTTTTGATCCAAACATCAAGTGCGCTAAGAGACTTATATGAAAATGTATACACATTACTATGATAAATAGGTTTTGGAAGGTACTGTTTTGCAGCAAGTGATATAGCCTCAACATTGCCACGATACCAAAGACCTGCAAGAAACCTCACTTGCCGAGCTTTAGGAACAACAGCATCAAGTGAATTTACATGGCGCAATAGTTTTACGATGAGAGCCTGGCGGTTAAGCTCTTCAGCAAGCTCAATTGGCGTCATGGGCATATGCTGGCTGCAATTTTCAAGCAGTAAATTGGGGTTCTTTTTTAAAATAAGTGTACATGAGTACAGGCAATCAAGCTTAATAGCTACATGAAGCGGCGTATCACCCTCTACATCCTGCCTATCTTTATGCCCAAGGTTCAAAAATCGCCGACACTCACTTTTACTGCCCCGCAAGAGCGCATCATGAATAGTATAGGGCGGGGATGAGTGCAGTATTTTGACAGCAACATCCACAGCGAATGGTCGATCTTGCGTAGACTCACTCCCCTCCGGTATGTCCTGTAGAACAAAAGTACTCTGATTTCTAGCTCGTAAAGAAATTTGACTTGTCATAGCCGAAAAAGTATACCAAACCCCAGACTTATTTTAGACAACAGTCATTTATTTATTTTGGTGGAGGGGTTTGGCAAAAGACCTCACTTTCTTAATATTTTGTAAATCTATATAATTCCATCATGGTTACTTTTTATTCAGTTCAAGCTCTAAATTACTTTGGTTTTTCTTCTCAAAATGATGGTCGATTAGAAGAATTAGAAAATATTGAACGCCTTCTTCCTGCTGCATCAGAAGAACCTGATAAACACGCTTTATGCAAGCTTGTGAGGCGAGCGGTTACCCTAAAGACCCCAAAAGGTTTTTTAGAGCAATGCGTTAACAGAGTCGTTACTACAGAATATCAAGGTAAAATCGAAACGGTTTATTGGCGTATACAAGCTGTGTTTAATACACTGCTTGAGTCTAAGGATGGACAGCTTTGGCAATGTGTTAGCAGATCCTGTGGTGAGGGTCAAGGCCACTTTTACCACTATAAGCTATTTGAAAAATATGATATCATTCAAGGCAATTCTCTTTGCCAAAAAGTAGACTATATTGTTCAGTCCGTGGGAATTTGGCCATCAATTGAGCCGGGTGCAGAATCAATTAGTGAACAACAATTACAACGAGAAAAAGAAAAAGAAAAAAAATTACAGCCATTTGGCTATAGCTTCAATAGAAACAAGGATGATTTTGGACTTACCATTCCAGATGAACAGCAGATTATAGAGGGTTTTGAAGCATTAAAAATAGATCACCCCGAGCGTAAAACTCCAACTATAGCAACTGGTGCTCACATCATTGGTCATCTACAGTTTGTTGAAGCATTCCTCAACTATGACCTCCTTATTTCTGAGCCCGTCCATGATCATTATGCTCACAACGAGCCCATCTTAGAGATGATGTCATCCAACTACGAAGAATATACTCAAGAACGCGAGCGTCATAGGCAGATTGTACGGCCAGCTTATGATCGCGTGGTGTTTATAAAACAAGAAGTTGAAAAAGATGTTACGGGCATTATCACAGGTGATTTAAGATCCCAGTTACCCAAAATAGAAATATCACTAGGGGCAGCGGTAGATAGTCTGTGGGCACTAACAACCATCCAAGAAATGAAAGATGTATCACCAGATCATTTCGACACCCAAACCTCACCTTTTCTTCAATCCATAGTAAACGTTGAATTTAGAAAAGTCTGGGAAAAAGAATTTAGCGAACCTGCCGATTTTGCCTTCCTAGCTCTACTCTGGAAGCAGATAGCAGACCTTAAGAAAACTCTTAGAAGTAGTTGATGAGGGCTCTTCAACATTTGCTCATGCCTGATCCATTTTTTTAATATAGTGTTAGAGAAAACTTGAGTTTCATAAGGCAAGGCTTTGAAGTTCCCGAGGTTTAAGATAGATTTCAAC
>JAJFUY010000110.1 GCA_021372185.1 Chlamydiales bacterium
GGCCATAGGCGTACTCACGTTTTTCATCATCATGCAAAACAAGCATAGCAAGGCGCATGCCAGGTGCTGTCTTTGTGTATTCGAGCATCTCTTTATCGCCTGTTGAGTTGCCAAAGGCCGCTTGGGGGCGCTTTCCTATCATAAGATGGATGCTTTCTGGCTTGCCAGCAAAATTGTCGTTTAACAATAACTTTGGCTCTTTAGTAAGAAATGGCTTATTTGCCGCATCATAAGAAAATTTGGTGCCTGTTGCTGTACCAATCACTTGTTCTACAGGTATTCCGTAGCAGGCGTTAGAAAAAACGCGTACAAAGTCTTGCCCTCCGCCTGTTACAATATAGGTTTTGTAGCCATTGGCTCTAAAATAGGCCAGCACCTCTTGCATGGGAAGATAGAGTAATTCAGTATGTGGTCGGCCCCAGCGTTTATCTTTAGCAGTCTTTATCCAGGCAGCCACTTCAGCCTGAAATTGCTCTGTTGACATACCTGTCAGCGTCACTTCGGCTATTTTTTCTAGGTCTTGCATGGTTAGTGAGGCAAGGTCTTTGTTGATCACGCTTTTATAGGCCTCTTGGTCTTTTAGTGCGGGCGTTTGAGCTATCATGCTCTTTAAACGGTCGAGGCAGTAAAAAACTTGGGTGTAGATAGGTTTTTCTACCCAAAGCGTGCCATCTTGATCAAAGGTTGCAATGCGGCTATCTTCTGGGACAAAGTTTGGGTTTGATGAGTCTGTAGTAGCCGTAATAAATTCAATAATAGAGCTTTTGGCAGGACCATCATTCCAAGATGCAAGTGGATCTTGAGCGTGCGCTACATTACAAAACAGCAATAATGCGAGCAAAATTTTCATAGTAAAATGGGTGTTAGAGTTTTTTGGCCTGAGGCAGTTACTTGGTAGGCTTTCTTGCCGTCAACGGCCGTCACAACCTGAAATAACGCGCCCTCTTTATAGTGTGCAGCTGTGTGATCTTCTAAGGCTATTCCTGAGGGTACTGTTTTATCGCGCACCATGTTTGCAAATACCTCTTGGCGCTCAATTTCTGAATCAAAATGCGGACACATTGTACCAGGCAAAAATCCAAGAGCTTCTACATGTCCTAACGGCCATACAGAATCTGTAATCCCTGCCTCAAACCAGCAGATAGCTCCTGCACTCACTCCTGCCAGAATAATACCCCTGTTATAGGCCTCTTTCAACACCTTGTCCACACCCCACTCACGCCATAGGGCCAGCATGCTTTTGGTGTTTCCACCGCCTACGTAGATAATATCTTGCTGTAAGAGCTTTTCTTTCCAGCTACTTTCTACCCTACCAAAGAGCGATACCCAAGAAGGTTTTGCCTCAAGAGAACAAAAGACATCAAAAAACTTGGCTACATACTCTTGCGATTCACTACTTGCCTGCGGCAAAAAAGAGATGCGCGGATTATCTTTCCCACTTTGAGCCAAAATGTACTTTTCTATTATCTGCTTAGACTGGGGAGAAGAAAACCCACAGCCGCCATGAGCAATAATCTGTTTAGCAGCTAGCGACATACAGCACCATAAAATGAAATAGTAATCGATTTCACATTAGCATCTCGAACCACATTCGGTAAAGGCTCTTGATAAACAATATAATTCTGCTTTATTATCTCGCCCCATGTTACTCAAAATTAAAGGAATTGGTATGGTTTTTGGAATGACGCATTTCCCTCTCAAAGAATGCATTGACACACTAGAAAAATATGTAAAACCCACGCCAACATCGTTTGACAAAGTTCGCCATCTTGCAGGTGAAGAATATAAAAGGGTCATGGCCTGCTTGCCAGAAGAGCAGCCTGCTATTACCGCTATGACTACAAACATTAAAACACTTAGCACTATATCTGCAGAAAAACGATCACAACTTTTGGTTAGTTATTGCAACACATTAGAATCAATTGTAAAAATGCGCGAACAAATTGGCCGTCCTGATATTTCAACAAAATAGGTTTTAACTAATTGCGACAAACGTATATATACATTTGCTCGATTAATTAGAGGCGTTAAATAATATGACAACTTTTAAAGATATAGCTTGTTCAAAACCTGCACTTTATATTGTTCAAGGTGCGCTTGCTGTTGGCACTGTTGCATTAGAAACCGCTAGCTGTTTAGCCATTGATAAAGCAATAACGAGCGCGTATCAATTTGGGCAATACTGTAATCTTCAGGCGTCAAGCACTATTATACCCCAATTAGGCAACATCACCTGCCGTGTACTTCAAAGTACTGATTCTTATTTTTACGCACTTGATACCATTTTGGGAACAAGTGCCTTAATAGCAGCTAGCACGCTAGGAGCCAGCTTTATTATAAAAAACTCATCTGCAAATAACGCAGAAACTCAAAAGCTTCTTAATCAATCAGATAGAGAAAATGAAAAAAAAGTTCCCTTTTATGCAGGCGCAGGCGCCATAGTTACAGGTACAGCTTCTTTTATTGCTAATCGTGTATTTACTAGTGGCGCGCATCACGCCACACAACTTGCAGGCCAGTGTTGTGCAGTTGCTAACTCAACACTTACAAACCCAAGCTGTGCTGGAGTCATCTGTGAGGCTGTCCAAAACAGTGAATCACTAAACCTTACAGGTAGAATTGCCTCAACCGTATTTTTATGCGTGTCAGCAACAGGGTTTGTTGCCTCCTCAATATTCTGTAAATGCAAAAGCCACCCAATTTTAGATGAAAGCGATAATGACGATATTTCAGATTAGACGTACAGTGTTGTAAATCAAAATGAGTGCATACGAACCCCTATAGAATTTGTAGATAAAAACATCTACCTCGTTTGGCCTTATACATAAGCTTTGTTTGAATATATTGTGTAAAAGGAGCATAATAAAGGCAAAAGGAAGGAGGAAGCTATGAATACCAGCTATCTCTTATACCTAGCTTTATGGCTATTTTCTAGTGTCTCTACCCTCAACGCCGTATCAAGTAACTCAATAGTACAGCCCCCTGGGCAAGTAGTGCAATCCCCTCAGGGCGATCTGCCTTACCAGCCCTACAATAATGACGACTCATGCCGCCCAAACAACGATAACTACCACAGAGACTACTACAGAAACGACGGTTACAACTCCTACAACCGCTACGATGGCTACCACCAAAACAACTACCACCACCACAATTACAACAACCATGGCAACTACCAACGCTAGCCTGTGTGAAACAACCATTTTGTACTAGAGTCCGGAGGACGACTGATAATAGCCCACCGTGACCGCAGGGAACGGTGGGTATGGGTATTTGCCTGTTCCCACCGTTCCCTGCGGTCACGGTGGGCTTCGTTCAATCGCCCTAACGGGCTCTAAAACAGAACACATTTTTCACGAACTTCTAAGGACTTTTCTTTTTTTGCTCTACACGCTAAAGTTTGTGGACATACTTTTACTAAAAGGTGTTCATGAACTCATCAGAATCAAGACTTGCATGGCTCGGGATAATCTTTACATCGCTTGGTCTTATCATAAGCGTCTACTATAACCACAATAGTCTGCAAGCGGCCAGAATGGAAAGTGAGCTCAAAAGCTACCTCACTCTAAACGAGCGCTATCACCAGCTTATGTTCAGTCTTGTCAATAAAGGGGAAGGCGTATTTTTTAAAGAAGATGATAAAGAAAATAAATACTGTATCTACGAACTCTTTGATCTCATCTCCACAGTAAAAATTGTAGAAAGCCACTTTACATCCATCCCCAGCATCAAAGCCGATTGGGATAGAAAAATAGCCTTCTTCCTCTCAAAACCCGCTGTAAAACACGCCTGGAGAGCCAGAAGCGAATACGCCACCAAAATCTATAGCCCCAGCTTTATCAATTACATAGACGCACAGATCTAGCCTATGCACAAGATTTTTACACACACTCTTTACTTGGCAATTTTAGCCTATACCCACCTTACAGCAGAAATCTATCCCATTAATTTTTCTATTCCTGCTTGTAAAATTGTGGCTACTATACCAAAAAAAGATTGTGATTTTGCACCGCTTGTTCCAGGGGTAATGAGCACCTATATTTATGATGATGAACAAGCCTACTATAAAGACTATCAACGCTCATACTATGCCATAACAAGCAAAAAAGCCGGTTGGGACTGCATGCGACACTACGAAATACTGGCAAATGGCTGCATCCCCTATTTTATTGATCTTGAATCCTGCGATGATCACACCATGTATTTTTTGCCCCGAGAGCTTATTTTAGAGGCCATGCACGTAAAAGGTGTGCGTTTTATGGGTATAGATCATGCCCAGTTTGATAAAGTCAAATACTACGAAATCTTAAATAAGCTTCTTGAACATACCCGTAAACACCTTACAACAGAAGCCATGGCCGGCTACCTCTTACGTAAAATTCAGTATTCTGGGCAGGGCAACATTCTCTTTCTCTCTTCTGACACCTATACTGACTATATGCGCTGCTTAACACTAATAGGCCTAAAACAGCTCTACGGCCATAAAGTAGTTGATTACCCCAAAATCCCCCACATTTACACAACCTATAAAGGCAATATAAAAGAGCTCTACGGTAAAGGAATGAGTTACACAAAAATCCTCCCAGACCCAGGCGTTAACCGCGAAAACATCGAAAACCGCATTCGCAACAAAGAATTTGACCTCATCATCTACGGCTCTGTACATAGAGGCATGCCCTACCTAGATCTCGTCCAAAAAACCTACGACCCCAAACACATCGCCTACATCTGCGGCGAAGACTGGCACAAGTGCGAACACTCCACCCTCAACAATCTCTTTTTACGAGAATTTGAAGCTATAAAGTAGCTTGCATTAGATAGGATAATAAATTAAGCTCTTTGCTTTATTACAGAGTTTATCTTGTTAAAAAAATTACTTTTGCAAATTTGTTTGTTTAGTCCTTTTCTTGTAGCGGATCAACCTAAAACTACATTTGAGGTATCTCAAGGCTATAGGCGGATGGACCTTAACTGGAGTATTTCTGGGTATAAGGGTACGCCTACAATTATTTCTGAGCTGAAGTTTAATCATGTAGAGGTCTATGTAACGGCACTTAGAGCATCTATTGCCAAAGATGGCTTTTTCTTAGCCGCCTATGGTTCTTATGGAAACGTCTATCATGGAAAAGCGATAGATGATGATTACCTCAAAAACAGGCGCAAAGGACAGTTCTCTCATTCTAGCCACCCTATTAAAGGTGATTATACATCAGATTATAGATTGAAGTTTGGCTACAGCTTTTTATTGAAGAGAGACATTACACTTAGCCCACACATAGGCTACAGTGGTTATATCCAAAAGATGCGCTTTAAAAATGGTAGTGGCTGGAGCACTTTTCCTTTTGTACAAACGGGTCCTCGCCAAAAAAGCACCCTTAAGGGCCTAAACTCGACCTTCAAATTTGAATGGTACGCTCCAGAAATAGGCCTAAAAGCTCAAACAGCCATTACTTCTAACTGCAGTATATTTGCAGGATATACCCTACTCTATCCCCTTACTGCCAAAGGAAAAGGCTACTGGAACTTAAGAGAACCCGAAATACAGCACTTTCACAACAACAATACCCCCTCAAAATCCTACGGCAACATACTAGAGGCAGGCGTAAACTGGGAGTTTACCAAAGGCTGGCATCTCGGCCTTACGTACGAATTCATGAAATTCTACTCAAAAGGCGGCCACCAGCGTAAAAGCCACATCAAAGTCCCCATGCACAGAATGCACCTCACCTCCAACGAACTTCGCCTATCTCTCGGTTACTCCTTTTAGGTTTTAGAGCCCGATTTCGGGCGACTGAAAGAAGCCCACCGTGACTGAAGGGAACGGTGGGCTTCTTTCAATGGTCCGTCGCACTCTAAAACAAAACTAACGTCTGATAATCAAAAAAGTTGCCCCTTGCATGAAATTTTGTTGCGGTGCATTTGTTTGCGGTGCTATACACGATCACTTCTTGTTGGGAGTGCTTTATGTATCGAACGCGATGGTTTCTTGCCTGTCTTTTATTTGTTGTATCCCCTCTCTTTTGTGATGATGACGCAGCAAAGGTTGATACTCCAGCAGAGGTAACACCTGGTGTTGTTCCCTCACTTGTAAACCTTACATCGCTGCCTAGCGCCGTTGTTAATGGCTCTGTAAACGTTATTACTGGCGACTACTGTGAAAGCGACGAAGAAGACGTGATCTTTGCCCCAGACCCATACGTACTTGGCCATAGCTACTTTAGCTCAAGCCTAGAAGAGGGCAACTTAGGCGACGGATGGAACTTTTTTCATAACCACCGCATTGTGGTTGTTCAGCCGAATGGTATTAGCTACACTAAAGCTTTCCCAGAAGCTATCCCCCATCTTCTGCCGAAAGAGGCTATGAATAGCCTATTTGCTAAAGGCTTTGGTAACCGCGATATGGTTGGTCACAACCGCGATGGAAATCAAAGAAATACTAGAGATGAAAATCAAGTAACCAAATACAAACCGGAACCTGTTTTTCTCTCACTCTATGACCCATCAGGCGGGAGGCTTGTCTACAAAACCAAGTACGACAAAAAGCACAAAGACACAAGCATGCGCCACTTTAAGCTAGAATCAAAGCTTACAGGCTATACCAACATAGTAAATGGGCAGATGTCAGGCCAGACAAACCTTAAAAGCACAAAACTGCGCTGGGATAGATCCCATGACTCATTTCACGTTACAATGGGCGATGGGTCAAAACGCACATACGAGCGCTCATGGGAAACGAAAGACAAAAAGAAAAAAGATGAAGACTATGTAGAAAGCACTCGTGACTACCACCTCAAACGAGAAATTAAACCCAATGGCAATACCGTTTTATACGACTATAACGATAAAGACGAAATTACTAACATCCGTTCGTGGAACAAAGACTTTACCCAAAAGCTCTACAGCGTAGATTTTCACCAAAGGACAACAGGAGATTTTGCCAAAAACCCAAACCTTAACGTCACAACAAGTGACGGCATGCAGCACACCTACTACTACAAAAAGTTAAAAGGGAGCTACATGAAAGGCACCTGGAGCGTAAGCCACATCCGCCGCCAGGGCAAACCCTTTACAAACTTTATCTACAGCGAAAAAAGCCCACGTCACGATAGGCGCGTCATTAAAAAAGAAACTGAAGGTGGCTTTTATACAGCTACCAAGTACTACCGCGCAGCTAGCAACTGGATGGACTCTAAGAGCGTTACCCCAAAAGACAAAAAAGAAACCAAGTTTTTACGTAACCGCGTGCGCATGCAGCTGGCTCCAATGGGCCCTGACGGCAAAGAAATTATCACGCACCGCTACTTCTACTATAAAGACAAAAATTCTGGTGGCCACTGCACCGTACGTGATGCCTATAACAACATCAGCCGCCACTACTGGAATAAAGACAAGCGCCTTATACGCGTAACAAAAAACGATGCCAATGACAAGCGTTTATATAGCGAGCGCTACTACTGGGGCGAAAATGACACGCGCGATGAAGGTAGACTCATGTCACGAGTGCTCCAAGACGAAAATTATAAGCCCATCTTATGCCACACCTTTAGCTATGATAAACATGGTAACGTGCTTGAAGACACGCTCTACGGGCGCATCACAGAAAATTCTGGCACGCTGCGCATGGAAAAGGGAAAAGTTCGCCATGAAAGCTGCGATAAGCAAGTAACACGCTACACCTACAGCAACGATGGCTTTAACCTTGTTACCAGCATGTGCGATCCACTTGGTAATTACACCTACTATCAATACGCACCAAATTCTAATCTCTTAACAGCCAAATTTACCTGCATGGGTAAAGAGATCAAAAAGCGCGAATTTACTGAGTATGATAGCTGCGGTATTGCCATACAGAAGATAATTGACGATGGAACATCGCGCGATGTAAAAAATTTCAAAGATGCAACAGAACGTCATATCACCCGCATAAAACCACGCTATAGCCAGCCTCATTTTGGAGAAGCCGAAGAAGTTTTGGAGTTCTTTTATAACTTTGATGAAAAAAAAGAAGCTTTTTTAAGAAAAACCGTAAACCACTTTAACGATAAAGGGTTTGTGGCCAAACGTGAACTAGTTGACCAGCTTGGCGGCATACAGATTTATGAGTATGAATATGATGAACTCGGCCGCGTGACCATGAGCAAAGACCCTCTTGGTAACACTGAGAGAACAGTGTATGATTTAGCTGGTAGAGTCATCAAAAAATCGGGCCCAAGAAAAGATGTAAGCCTGCACTATGAATACAACATTGCAGGTCAGCTTATATCAGAAACTGAAAAGCATAAAAGTGGTTTAGAGCTTACTAAGCGCTACGAATATGACCTTGTAGGCAGAAAGGTAGCCACAACAGATGCTCAAAATAACACCATCCGCTATGAATATGATGCCCTTAACCGCATAACATCTGTTACCTACCCTGAAATATTTGATCATCAGGGTAGAGCCACAACCCCTAAAAAAACCTATACCTACGAAAATTTAGGTGCCAAAGTTACAGAAATTGACGAAGTAGGCCGTAAGACCATCACGATCTATAATGCCCTTGGAAAAGTATGTGAAACGATACGCCCAGACAAAACGAAGACCACCATTTCATACGATATTCTGTGCCAGCCTATTAAAGAAGTAGCCACAAATGGCGCTATTAAGCGCATGGAATATGACGGCTTTGGCCGCATGACTATGTCACGTATGATGATGGATGATGTGCTCATCTGCCAAAATGAAACCATCTACAACACCTTTCACCCTGTGACAGAGATTGGGCCAACAGGTGAAAAGACCACCATTCACTACGATTTTGCAGGTAGAAAGAAGGCAATTGAACAACAAGACACGCGCAGCAAAAAGTATGTCTACAACGCACAAGGCAACATCTTGCGCGAGCGTACGTACTTAGATGACACTCGCTTTGTAGGTAAAAGCTATAAGTATGATGCGCTAAACCGTGTGATACAAGAAACCAACCGAGATGAAAAAACACGCAAAAGCACAATAAAAACCTTCAAATATGATGCTGAAGGCAATATAAGCCATACCACACAAAAAATTGGCACCAAAACGGCCACCCATAAAGCCAAATTTCTGCCCGGAGGCCTACCCCTAAGCCAAACTGATGCCAAAGGCCATACCACCCACCATCACTACAACTACTTTTATCAAAATGAGCATGGCCAGCAGGTATTTTGTAAAACAACAATCAACGCCCAAGGATCTAAAGCAGAAGAGATTCATGATGCCCGTGGCAATTTGGCATCAACTACCATGTATGACCCAGAAGGCAAACTGCTCGCTAAAAAAGAGCTATTTTACGATGCAAGTAACACATGTATACGCACTCAAGAATATGCAGTAGTTGATGGCATAGAGACAAAGTGCATCACTACCCTCTTTGGCTATAAAAATGGGCAACTACGTAGCATTACAGAAGCTGCAGGCACTCCAGAACAAAAAATCACCCGCTTTGTCTATAACGACTTTGGCCAAAAGAAAAGCGCCACCTTCTCTGACGGCACAATCTTACGCTACCGCTACGACAACAAGGGCCGAGTAAAACGCTTTTTTGCAGCCGATAAATCACTAGACTATAACTTTAGCTACGACGCCTCAGACCGCGTGCTAGCTGTCACCAACGCTCTAACCGGCAAGCAAACGCTCCGCCAGTATAATAGCTTTGGAGAACTTGAAAGCGAAGTACTAGAAAACGGCCTAAGAGTGGGCTACGACTATGATAACGCCGGACGCGTAATAAGCCAAGAAATGCCCGACAACTCTAAAGTGCGCTATGACTATTCTTGCTTTTTAGAGAAAATCACCCGCATTGACAGGTACGGCCAAGAGCGCTATAGCCATACTATAGCTGATCGTGACCAGTCAGGCCTCATAAAATCTGCAGAGCTTGCCAATGGCCAAAAACTGCACATCACACACGACAAACTAGGTCGCTTAAAAACGCTTAACCACGAGCACCTAAGCCTCACCGCCCAAAAATATGATGCCCTAGGCAACTTACTAGAGCTCCAAACCCAAGACTCTGATGGCCCCTACACACGCAAGTTTAGCTACGACTTTTTATGCCAACTCACCCAAGAACAAGGCCACGTAGATCACACCTACAGCTATGATTCTTTAAACAACCGCCTAAGCCATAACGATGAGCCCTATAGCATAAACAGCCTGCACGCTGTGCTGTCAGATAACAACCGCACCTTCAACTACGACCCACGCGGCAACAGAACTAGTATGCAAGAAGGCCTTACTCAAACTACCTACAAATACGACGCCCTAGACCGCCTGATAGAAGTCTCCAAAGGGCAAAACCGCTATGTCTATAGCTACGACGGCTTCAACCGCCGCACGCAAAAAGAGTGCTACAAAACAGGCCCCCTCGGCTGGATCAAAGAAAACACCACCTGCTACATCTACAGCCAAGACAACGAAATAGGCTCAACAGACTCTAACCACACCATCCAAGAACTACGCATCCTGGGTGAGGGCCGAGGAGCCGAAATAGGAGCCGCCATAGCGATAGAACTCGGCACCAAGTGCTACATCCCCATCCACGACATCCAAGGCAGCGTCTCAACCCTAGTAGACTTTAACGGCCAAGTAGTAGAACACTACCGCTACGACGCCTTCGGCAACGAAACCACCAGCACTAATGCCCCCATCAACCCCTGGCGCTTCTCCAGCAAAAGAGTAGACCCAGAAACCGGCATGATAAACTTCGGCCGCCGCTACTACGACCCAACCCTAGGCAAATGGCTCACCCAAGACCCCCTCGGCCTAAAGGCCGGCCCCAACCTCTACGCCTACTGCCTCAACAACCCCATGTCCCGCCTCGACCCATATGGTCTCCTCGATGAAACTAATGGAGATCGCGGCTTTTGG
>JAJFUY010000114.1 GCA_021372185.1 Chlamydiales bacterium
CCAAAAAGCCTTTTTAGAAGTAAAGCGCAAAAACAAACAAAACCTTCTTGATTTTATTAAAGATGAAGGCCGTCCAAGAGATGCTACCGGCAACCATATCCCATCTGATGTCACACTTGATTCTAGCGCTCTTTTTGACACGCAAGCAAAGCGTATCCATGAATATAAACGCCAGCTATTAAATGCCCTGCATCTTATCATCCGCTATCACGAAATTCTGGATAATCCAACAGGTCAGCATGTGAAGCGTTTAGTTATCTTTGCCGGCAAAGCCGCTGCAAGCTATGAAACTGCCAAAACTATCATCCACCTCATATGCTGTTTAGCACGTAAAATTAATTCAGACCCCGTTGCAGCTAAGTTTTTAAACGTGGTGTATATCGAAAACTACAACGTTTCAAAAGCTGAAATTATTATTCCTGCAACAGATCTATCTGAGCAGATATCAACTGCCGGCCTCGAAGCATCAGGCACCGGAAATATGAAGTTTGCTATGAACGGCGCGCTCACAATAGGCACCGAAGATGGCGCCAATATAGAAATGCGCCAAGAGGTAACTGACGCCTGGTGGCCATTTAGATTTGGTTGTTTGACAGAAGAAATCGCCAAGATGAAGCAGGATCAAAGCTATAAAGCATGGGATATCTACCAGCAAGACCCAAAAATTAAGCGAGCTATAGACTCTCTTAGAGATAGATCCCTCATCTCGCATGAAAAAGAACACCAATCGCTAAGCTCTCTTTATTACACGCTGCTAGAAGGTAGCTACGGATCACAGCCAGATCGCTTTTTTGTGCTAAAAGACCTACAAAGCTACTACGACACCCAAAAGAAAGTAGATGAGCTCTACAGCACCCCTCTAAAATGGGCTGAATACGCCATACACAACATTGCCGGCATGGGCAATTTTTCTACCGACCGCTCAATCCAAGAATACGCAAAATACATCTGGGATTTATCAACCTGCCCCATTGACCCCCAACTGTATGACCGGGTAAAACGCGCCTACCTAGAGAGCACACCAATTTCGCTCTTATAAGAGATTGGTAAGAATATAGCCCCTCTGATAGACTGTCGACCTAAAAATGGAGATTTAGTATGACAGTTTCTTTATCCGATACGCTATCTTACCTCAACACAGCAGGCAAAATCCTTTTTACTCATGAAGAAAAAGATACAGTCTCGTTTTTGCAAGGAAATATCACCCATCGCACTAACCGAGCGTTTATTGAACAGCTTGAAGAACTTGCAAAAAAATCCAACTATCAGGTGATAAAAACTTCGCAGGTTGAACAGGGTTCAGCAAGACGCGGCGTCTTTAAAATCACTGGCACTGTATTGACCAGAGTTTTTGCTAAATTGTAACTTATTTAGAACTACCTATTTCACTGTTATAAAGGGGGTCGACAAGACCCCAGTAGTTGAGCATCTTTTGGTAGGTGCCCTGCTTTTTAAGTTCAGCTAGGCCCTCATTGAAGATTTTTATAAGTTCGACGTGCTTGCCCTCATTTACGATAAGGCAAAAATTGGTGATTATTAAAGGCGCGCTAGCCACTTTTAACGTGTTGGCATAAAAATTGCCCACAAGTTGATAGGCGCGGATGGAATCTAAAATCACAGCATCAAGCTTGCTATTTACCAAATCTTCCATAGCATATGTCATCTGATCATACGGCTTTAAGATGAATGATAAATCATCGCGATTTTGCACAAGGCCGGCATACGCGCGGTCAAATCCAACAACTTTGTTTTTTAATGAATCAAGGTCTTTATACGTCTCTCCCATACGCATTACCACAACGGGTCCAAACGTAAAAAAAGGCTCTGAAATTACGTAAAACTTTCTATTTTGTAGCGTGGCATCAACAACCCCCACAACACCATCTGCACCCTTCATCGAGATCAAATCGCCGGTTTTGCCATGATCGAGTGTGTTAATTTTGATGCGTATGCCTTTTAGACGAGCAATTTCAAAAAGAAGGTCATTTGTAAAGCCCTGAATGCTTGTTTCTTTGCCCTGAAGATTAATCCCCTCAATGCTATTTGAACGAAAAACAGTATACTGCTTATTTTTGGACTTACTCCAAAAACATCCAGTACAAAAAACAATCAGAAATAGTAATAGCGGGGCACATTTTTTCATTCAGCAAAACTCATCCTTTCCTCTATCCTACTCACGAACTCTACTTTCTAGCAAACAGATATGTTATTAAAAAAAGAAAAGAATGGCATCACTTGGTTTGAGTTTGAAAAGCTTTCAGGCTATAGTCACGTACGTCATGCCATCATCACACGTAGAGGCGGAATAAGCCGAGGAATATACCAGGGGCTTAATCTAGGATGTTCTGTGGGTGATGATGCCCTGCATGTCACTCATAACCGTCAAATGGCCTATAGTGCCATTTGCATTCCAAAGGATGTGCTACATGCAAATCAAGTGCATGGTGCGCATGTACATGCCGCCTATGAACACGTAGATCATAAAATTGTAGGATGTGATGCCCTCATCACCAACAAAAAAGAGATGGCACTTAGCATGCAGCATGCCGATTGCCAAATAGCCATTTTTTTTGACCCCATAAAAAATGCGATAGGATGCGTGCACTCAGGCTGGAAAGGCAATTGTCAAAACATCTACAAAAACACGATAGACAAAATGAAAAGTGAATATGGAAGCCAAGCATCTGACCTTATCGTATGCATATCACCCAGCCTTGGCCCCACAAAAGCTGAATTCATTAACTACAAAACAGAACTCCCAGAACCTTTTTGGCAATTTAAAGACACCAACAACTTCTTTAACCTCTGGCATATAGCGCGCTGGCAGCTAGAAACAGAAGGCGTGCTACCTGATAACATAGAAATAGCCGGCCACTGCACCCATCTAGATGCCGAACATTTTTACTCTTATCGTAGAGATAAGCTCACAGGACGCAATCTCACCTGCATCTGGCTTTCTAATTAATCTTATTCTTATGAGCCTTTTGCAAAACTTGCAAAAGGCTCGAATTTTCTTAGACTGTAATTGAAAAAACGAGAAATTAAAAAGTCAAGAATCTTGACA
>JAJFUY010000119.1 GCA_021372185.1 Chlamydiales bacterium
ACCACTACTACTAAAGCAACAGCTGTAAAAGCAACATCTGCCCCAACAGCACCAGAATATTACGTGGTAAAAACAGGTGATAGTCCCTGGAAGATAGCAAAAAAATGCCGCATTGATGTAGAAGATCTTCTCCGGCTCAATAATTTAGATGAGGGTAAAGCCAAAAACCTCAAAATTGGGCAGAAACTTAGAATTCGTTAAAGAGCCTGAAAATCAATGCTACTTTCTCGTCAGCTACTTATAGCTGCTATTATTTTATATGTTCTTGGGCTTGTGATGATTTTTAATACATCATCAGCTGAAGCTATGGATCTTGCGCTCTATGGTAACACCCACAGCGCTCTATTTAAACAAATTTTGTACACATTGCTTGGCGCAGCAAGTGCCTATGGATTGTATCGTTTAGGCTATAGACGCCTACTTGAACTTTCGCCTTATGCTCTGATTGGCCTTTCAATTATGCTCTTACTTGTGTTTGTGCCGGGTATTGGCATGAAGGTAAATGGTGCAAGGCGCTGGATTAGCATTGCCAAATTTAGCCTGCAGCCATCTGAGTTTGTAAAGTTTGTTGGGCCCATGTATTTGATCTATCGCCTTTCAAAATATACCGAAGCCATTGATCTAAAAGCTTTTGTAAAGCTAGCTGCTATCCTTGCCATACCCATGGGGCTCATTGTTTTAGAACCTAATAATGGTACAGCCGGTGTGTTTGGGTGTGTGTTGGCTGTAGTGTGCTTTTTAGCTGATGTGCCTAAACGTTTTTGGCTTGTACCACTTGTTGTATGCGGAATATTAGGCGCTACACTTGCCTTGCAGATGCCCTATGTATCGCAGCGTATACAGGTATATTTACACCCAGAACTTGATCTTAAAGGTAAAGGCCACCAGCCGCATCAGGCAAAAATTGCTGCCGGATCAGGCGGTGTTTTTGGTAAAGGCCCTGGCAAAAGCCTGCAAAAGCTTTCCTATCTACCAGAGGCACAAAATGACTATATCGCGGCTATATTTGCTGAAGAGTATGGGTTTATTGGCATCATTTTACTTATAGGCTTGTATCAGTGGCTAGGCCTTACTGCCTTTAGTATAGCCATACGATCTCCTGATAATATGGGGCTCTATATGGGGTGTGTGATTGCCTTTCTTTATACCCTTCAGTCTTTTTTAAACTTAGGTGTTGTAAGTGGCTTAGTGCCACCTACGGGATTAAATCTGCCGTTTTTTAGTCAGGGTGGATCGTCTCTTATTGCAAATGTGTCAGCACTTGGGGTGTTAATGAGTATCGAAAAAGAACGCATGACGGCAAAAATATGTCAAAACGTATAGTAATTGCCGCAGGCGGTACAGGAGGCCATCTTTTTCCGGCTCAGAGTCTTGCTTGTGAATTAGGCGATTCAGAAATTCTTTTCTTAGCTAAAGGTTTGAAAACAAATCCGCGCTTTAATCGTGATTTATATGCCTACAAAGACATAGCAAGCGGCCCTGTGAGTATAAAAACGCTTCTTTTTTCGTCCTGGAATATTTTTAAGGGCATTGTGCAAAGCGTTGTAGCGCTAAAAAAGTTTAAACCCGATGCCGTCATTGGCTTTGGGAGCTACCACACCTTTCCTGTTTTATGTGCCGCCAAAATTTTGAGCATTCCAATTGTGTTGCATGAAGCCAATAGCGTGCCTGGCAAGGTAAACCGCATCTTTTCGCCCTATGCAGTTTGGACGGGTGTGTTTTTTCCGGAAGCTACCCAGTATCTGAAAGGCAAAGTGCAGCCGACAGATATACCGTTACGAGCTGAATTTCACGACAATATGAAACCCAATAAAAAACAGGCTGCCGCCTATTATGGCCTACGTGATGATGCCACGACAGTACTTGTTTTTGGCGGGTCGCTTGGGGCCAAAAAATTAAACGAGCTAGCAGCAGCTAGTATATGCGCACTTGATAGCCATAACCTCCAAGTACTTCATTTTACAGGCAGTGTTGAGGCAACTAAGCAGATTCAAGAGGTATATAGAAAAGCCAGTATCGTTGCTGTTGTAAGAGAGTTTGAAAATCAGATGCCATTTGCCTGGGCACTAGCTGATGTGTGTGTGTCAAGATCTGGCGCATCAAGTATTGCTGAGGCTGTAAGCTTTACCGTGCCAACCGTGTATGTTCCTTATCCATATGCGACAGATGCTCACCAAGATAAAAATGCTCAATACATTGTAGACGTTATCAAAGGCGGTCTGTGGTATCATGAGAGTGAGGTAACTTGCGATGTATTGAGAGGCGCGATTACTAGATTGCTGACAGATGAGTATGCCCAAGAGATGATAAGAAGCTTACAAAATGCCAAAATTAGCATGCAAAGCAATCGATTTTCTGATTTAGTAACTGCTTATTTAGGAAAAAACTCATGATATATCATTTTATCGGAATTGGCGGAATTGGCATGAGCGGCTTAGCGCGTATCTTGTTACAAAAAGGTAAAAGCGTGCAGGGGAGTGATGCTGCTAAAAGCTATGTGACAGATGGTTTAGAGCTAGCTGGCGCCAAAGTGTTTATTGGCCATGCTAAAGAGCACCTACCGCCTACTGCCTGTGTAATCTATAATTCAGATATTCCTCAAACAAACCCAGAGCTAATGGCAGCAAAAGAGCAAAGTGCTCAACTTTTACACCGCTCAGACCTACTTTTGCAGCTCATGAGCGAGCATAAAGTACTTGCTGTTACCGGCACACACGGTAAAACTACTACGAGCTCACTACTTACTCACGTATTTTGTACTGCCAATAAAGACCCAGCATTTGCGATTGGCGGTTTGCTGCAAGGCCGAGAAATTAACGCATCACATGGTACCAGCCCCTATTTTATTGCTGAAGCTGATGAAAGCGATGGAACGTTTCTTAAATATACCTGTGAAGGGGCTATCGTCACAAATATTGACAATGACCATTTAGCCCATTTTGGCTCTTGGGATAACCTTGTAAAGGCCTTTAAGACCTTTACAGAAGGCTGTAAAACACCAGAGTATCTACTCTACTGTAAAGACGATAAGACGCTTGAGGGTATGAATATCAAAGGTACTTCATACGGCTTTTCAGAAGGCTCTGATTTTCAGATTATAAACTTTAAGCAAAATGGGCTGCAGATTGTATTTGATATCGTGCATAAAGATAACGTGTATAAGGATATTGTTTGTAACCTATCAGGAAGGCACAATGCGCTTAATTCAGCAGCTGTTTTTGGTCTGTCACTAGCTTTAGGGCTCACTGTAGATGAGATTAAACAGGGCCTTGCTACTTTTGGCGGCGTAAAAAGACGTTTAGAGAAAAAGGGTGAAGCTAAAGGCATTGCAGCCTTTGATGACTACGCGCACCACCCAGTAGAAATACGCGCCACTTTAAAGGGGTTAAGAGCCGCGGTTGGTGATAGAAGCATAGTAGCGGTATTTCAGCCACATCGCTATAGCCGTATGCGCTATGTAATGAAAGACTTTGATAATGTCTTTGAAGATGCTGACATTGTGGTAGTAACTGACCTGTTTACAGCTAAAGAAACGCCCGTACCAGGAGTATCCACCGAAGCTATATTTGAAGAGGTAAAAAAATCACATGCCAACTGCCAGTATATTGCCCGAGATGCTATTGTAGAGCAGCTTGCAGCATCACTTCCTACCTCAAGTGTAGTCATAACCATGGGTGCAGGAGACATCACCAAAGTAGGTAAAGAGCTCATAGAAATGATAGGCGCTTAAGATATGTACAGCGAGCCAGAAAGAAAAATACCCCTTAAAAAAGCAATTGGCTACGTAGTGCTGTCGGTATGCATTATCTGGGGCTCGCTTATTCTTACGTGGCTGCTTCATAAAGCGCTTGTGCAAAAGCGACAGGTGAACCCTCGCTATAATATTGTAGCGCTTGTGCAGACCTGTCCTCAAAGAGAAGCCTTACAAAACTGGCAGCTTGCAGAACTATTAGATATCAGCCGCGATAAGCCACAAAATCTCTATGCCTTTGATACTGTAAAGGCCAACAAGACGCTTTTACAGTGTCCTGTTATTAAAAAAGTAAACTGCAGAAGGCTGCCACCAGGCATTGTACATGTGGATTATCAAGTACGAGAGCCAAAAGCGCTACTTGCTGATTTTTCTAATGTAGCCTTAGATGCTGATCGCTACTGCTTTGCCCTAAAACCCTATTTTACAGCAAAAAAGCTCCCAGAAATCTATTTGGGATTAAATGAGTTGTCCTACAGTGTGCCTTTAGAAACCCGCGAGGCTGCCCTTGCGTTCAATGTATTAGACTACATACATACTCAGCTGCCCAATTGCCGCATCATCCGCATAGACACTCACAACGCCTACATAAACAATGCAGGCCTCCAAGAGCTCGTAGTTGTATTAGAAGAAGGCACAAAAACAAGATACCTCAGAGCCACCTCACGTGACTATAAAAAATCCATCGACGCCTACAAGCAGCTCATAAGCACCTTTGACACAATCAACCCAGCATCCCTTATCCAAATCATTGACCTCCGCTCCCCAAGCATCGCCCTCGTAAAATAATTCGAGAAAAAAGTTCGACTTACCCCTCAATCATTTGATACACGTAAAAGTATTCGTGGCTATAGTGGAGTAGACCTTGCGAATTGCGAGTTTGACTATTACCGTGGACCTAGAGTCAAAAGGCAATGACTTTCTAGCTGCATTTGTTGTCACAAATAACGATTGTCCCGCTGTGGTAACGGGTACATCAAGTTGTGACTCATTTCCTCTTGCTACTGATGAATGCAACAGACAGGATTCTGTCTTTGTTCATGTAAAAAGACAGTAGAGACGCCTTCAAAAGACAGTCAGTTATCACAAACGTCTGGTAACTGACTGCTCAATATCAGGTATGGCAAGTAGGCTATTGCCCCTTAAAAAAGGCTAGTACCTTATCTGCAATAGTCGTTGCTCCCTTCAAAATAAGGGGAGCGGCTGCTGCTCCAATAATTGGTCTAATCCATCGTTGTCCTGTTACATCTTCCATAATTGCTGTAGCTAACCATAAGCCTGATGAAGCGAGATATGAACGTACTGTAGTTTGAAACGCTGCGACATCACCCTTATTGTGGAGTTTTGCAGCGGCAAGGGCAGCTATTGCTGTAACTAGATTTGTTAGTGCGAATGCATTATCTGACTCTCTGTCAGTTGCCGCATATGTCAGAAGGCTAAAGCTTCCTGTAATAGTCGCATAGGTCAAAGGATGTCTCGGGTAATCTGCGATATCAATAAACTCTTGGGGAACCCCTTTTGCTTTTAAATCAGCTACATGAGTATCAAGTTCTGCATAGGTCATACGAAACGGATAATTTTTAACAGGAGAAGACATAATTCCTTATTATTTTTATTGGGGTGCAAGATCAACATCAAAAAACAACGCACATGTTACTCTGTATATGCTATCAACTAAGTGGATAAATTGAAAGGGCCTCAACCTTTCATAAGGGAACCGTCTCATTTTAGCGAATTTAAGTAAAAAGAGACGGTTCTTTCACAAGCTAGGTCGACCTCAGGCGCCTAGCATTATAAGACGTTTTGAGTTAGATGGTTGCGTTTTATTGTATTATTTATATTTTAAAGTTTGTTGCAGCTTTGCTATCATTATGATTAATAGTCCGAGGAGAAATAGAGTATGATAGAGGTACCAAATGATCCTGTGGTTCAAAAACCCGACTCGGCGCTACCGTCCACTCGCCCGCCAAAACATACTTGGCAAGGCAGGTCTGTTACGTTGCAACCACGCCAAGGACTGGGTCATGTGGCTAGGCGTGTCGCATCTTTTGTAAAGAATTCTTTGTCGTCACTTGGTCAAAGAATTGGAAATCGTGTAATTCCATCGCGAAGAGCAGGCGTTCAGCTTGAAAGGTTTTTTGAAACCTGCAAATTCCGCTATTGGAGCGAGGTGAATCCGGAAGCTCTAACCGAACTAGAACATATGACCAATCTACTTTTGAAAGTAGATGCAAACAAAGCGTTTTCAAAAATTGAGAATGTATTTGGAAAGCTTGTTCAACTAACACGCGGTCTCAATCAGTACGGAAGATCTGAGGAAGAGCGGGCTCGTAGCCAACCAATTAATGATCAGGTAGTTAACGTCTATCTTGAGCTTGCTTCAAGCGATACTGCTTTCTCGTGGCAAAATAAAACTTTAGGGGGCTTCTTAGAGCAGCTTAGAGGCGAAAATGCGGCTTTTAGCCATGAAACGCATGAGCGAATAGATACATTTATACACAATCTTGCCACTAAAGAACAAGAAGTCTTTGACCGCTTTGAAGCCGCAGAGCAAATAGACTCAAAAAGCAGACTCCTTGTACTTCACACAGGCTTAATCACAAGAGAGGGCGAAGGGTCTTCTTTTAAAAGATATGTTCATCCCTCTATTTTACTTGATATGGACCTAGATACATTTACCGAACTTCTAACAGACAGTTTTATTAGGGAAAGTCTTGATAGCGACGTTGGGGATTTAGTGCACTTTTGGGCACCTAAAGATATAAAAGAAAATCTCGATGATCCTCAAAATATAGCTCTCTATTGCAACCGAATGGTGAACATTTCCAAGCTTTATGAGTTATCAAAATCGGTAGATGAGAACACTATTGCGTTCGTTAAATATACAATCTTTCAACTTGATACCCATATCCTTGAGCAACTTGATGTAAGTGGACTTTTTTCTGTTTTCAAAGATATCGTTACTGAAGCACTTTCATTTAGACACTCTGCTGAGCCAACTGAAGTGCATGTAAAGTACGTACTTGATCTCATGCACAAGGCTATACCCGATAAAGAAGGAGGTACTGCTGCTATTAGGAATTACCTTTTTGCAATCGGCCCCCAGAAAACGCGCGAAGTGGTCAAAGCGTTATTGGCAAATAAGTCATATAACGACAAAACTTTAGATCTTCAGCGGCTGATAGATGCGGTTAATGCCTCTCAGTATATAGCATACAATAACAACCACAACATCGTCATAACAGCCGCAGGGGTACAAAAGCTTATTGAGGGTCTCGTCGAGAAAGGCAAGTGCGCTCCAGGTGAAATCCAGCTACCTGGCTCGGTAGAAGCAGTAGGACCTGCACTTGATCGATTTCCTGAGCAAACAGCAAATTCCTGTCATCTAATTATCGGCTATGGAAGCATGAAATACGCATCGCACCTCACACCTATACATGTAAAACGAAATGCTGACGGGACGTATGTATTTATCATTACAGATTCAACAGGTGTTGAGGGTTTTCATCAAGAATCACGCACTACGTATATCGATCTCACTAAAAAAGCCTTACAAAAGTGGTGTGAAGAAAGCGGCACAAAAGGCCAGATATATGCATTAAAGATAAAAAGGCAACACGATGCCACCAACTGCCCAGTCTTTACCATCCGTGACTGCATAGAGGCAAAGCGCCACCTAGATGAACTCGTACACCACGTTCAAAAAACCGCCGTTCACGTAGCTGATAATTACTACGAGTTTGAAGACCCATTGCCCTGGCTTATGAAAGGTACACAAAGTCTAAAGCAGCTCGAATCATATAAAGAAGCCCACCCTGAAACTGCGCAACTCACTGAAACAGTCGCAAAACACACGCATGAAGAGCGCAACCTCTACGCCGCCGACCGCTTCGGCAAATACGCCATGCTCCTCATCATGGATATCCTTAGTCGCTCATTGAACCCTCCCGCATTAATTTAAATTTGTGACCAGAATTTATCTCTAAAGGGCGAAGTTTCTTTGCGCCTCTGCGACTTTTGTAGCTATCTTTAAAGTTGAAAACAATCTCACACCATCACAAAACAACCCTTAGAGCATATTTTCAGAATGGTTTGTGATTTTTTTAAAATACCTGATATGCTATTTATTGCGGCGAGTAGTCTTTTTTGGAGTAGCGGGTTTTTTTGCTAAAGGCGGCTTTAGAATTGTATCTAGCGTTTGGTTAAGGTTTTTTAGTACTGTGTCCGAGTTGATTGACTGTAGCTCCATTTGCTTTTGCAAATATGGTATTTTTTCTTTAAGAGCGCTTGCAATTTGAACTTGTGGATCTTCGGTGCGTTTGCGCTTTTTTGGAGCAAGGCTCGCTATGTGCTTTGCAAGATCATCGTAGACTGCACATGTGCTATCAAGGGCGGCGTTTAAGTTGGTGACAACTTGCTGATCCATCTCGGCATGCTTATCAGCAAAATAGTTGAGAGTACACTTACCAGTTACCATTCCTAGCCCTAAGGAGCCGGCGCATGCTAACATTTTGGTAATTACTGAAGCGTTGTTATATTCACTTGCCGCATAGGGGATGGCTCCAACTATAACTGATGCAAGGCCCGTTCCTGACCATTTTTCTAGATCATGGCTTCGAGTCCTTACATTTTCTATGGCTATGTCAACGAACTCTTGTGCCTGTTGGGGAATGCAGAGCGAAGAAGTTGAGGCTTCTGGTACATTCAGTAACATTTCTAGGTTGTGTGCAGGGTTGTCGCTTAAGCTAAAAGCATAATTCTGAATTTTTTGGGCAGTTTTCTGAAACTTTTTTGTAATGAGAGCTATATCTTCGTTTGCAAGACCAACTTCTTGCATCCCTTTTTTTGCGATGTCGATATGGTGTGTAAGGTTTTTGCAAGAAGTTTTTAGTTTGTAAATGGCAGCTGGGCTCTCTTCTGCTTCAAGATACTCATTTTTTAGCACACTCGCCATTCCATTAAAGCTTTCTTGTAAATCCTTGAAAATGGTTTGGCGCAAGGTTTGATGTTTGTAGTTAATCTCTTTTTCTACGTTTACGTAATGACCATATGTACGTTCTTTTACAAAGTTAATGCCTAAAGAAAGAGCCACTTTTCCAATTGTCTGAATCTTGCCGACAAGAGAAAAATTAAAAGTTTTTTGTGTAATATAGTTGAGGGTCGTACCTAAAGCAACTGGAGCTAGTACCTTGCCCCAGTCATACGCTGTACGTGGCATTACATACCATATAGCTCCGGTTGCACATCCAATAGACGCCCCAAAGGCTAAAGCTGCCGATCCATATTTCTTCACAGTATGTGTGCTATCAAGCCCTGTTTGCTGTATTTGATTAAAAATAACGAGCGCACTCTCAGAAAGTGGCATCGTAGCTCTGGGTAAATCATTCGGCAGAGCTTTAAACTTTTCTAAATTTCCAACATGATCATACACAATAGCTGGGCCGCTTAAAACTGGATTACTAGAAACGAGATTAGACATGGGCATGCTTCCAAAATATTATTATTTAATCTGCAAACCCATAATTATAATGCAAAATTAAATTCATTAACAACTATTATGAAGCGAAGAGCTTTTCAACTGCTGTTCGAATTGATGATATGAGATTCGAGGATCACAGTGAACTTCGTAGATCGATTCCTTAAGCGGCCAGTTTTTGGCCAGTGGACATGGCGATTTCATGTATAGGGGAGGGGATTTTACTCCTGCTTCGCACAACAATATCGATTTTTTGTTCTCCGAAAACTGGTCCGATGAGCTTGCGCATATGAAGTTTTGCTGCAACTGTATCTTTTTCTAGATCTGTTTCTATGTACAGGTCGATGTCACCACCTTTTTTTGTATCATCTACGCGTGATCCAAATAACCATACTTCGGCATTATTCCCAAAACAGATGTGAGTTGCATCAATAAGTGAGCTAATTTGCTGATTTGTAAGCCTCATTCTTCCTTCATATGTAAAACAAGAAAAGGAAATTGATTCATGGTGAAATCTAATTTTTTTTTCATGTACTCAATTACTCTGTCGAGAGTAACAACTAGTTGTAGAGTATGTGTGTATGCTAGGTTGAGGATTTCTGCTTTTTCTTCTTCTGTTTCTGGATAGTCATGTGAAAAGAGATTTCGAATTTCTCTTAGTTCTTTCCATTCTTCGAAAGAACGTAAAATTTCTCTCTTCTCCATTTTGTTGAGAATATCCAAATTCGATCCTACGTTTTCCTCTTCAAGCATTAATATAGATCGAAATGTTTTATTGTCTAAGCTGTCTTGCACATCGCAATAACGTACTCTAAAAGCATCAAGTTTGTCTAAGTCATCAAGGTTTAATGTAGGTAAAATTTCAGCTTTAAGCGGGAATAATTTCGCAGTCCTGTTATACGACATCATGAGCAATTTAGCAGAGCGATACGCCTCGTTAAAATTTAAAAGAAATAGATTTGCAAGATTTTTATCATAATCCATAGGTGCTTACTCGTTGCTTACATAATTTTACTCTAATCGTTTTCGGATTTCTCTACAACCTGGAAGGGAAGGAAGTTTTCATGGATTCTTGCTTACGATTTTTTATAAAAATAAGGCCATTTTTCTTTTTTGTGCCAATAAGACTTCAACGATAAAAACGAAAAAAATCATTTGTCTTTATCATTGAAGGTTTTAAGAGTTTTGACTGTGCAAGATTTCGCTTTTTTGTAAAAGTTTGCACACACTTAAATATTGCAAGTTTTGCTAAACTTACTATTCATCTTATTGATCTTCAGAAGGAATTATCATTATGAGCCTATGTTTACTGTTTGCTGCCAGTTTATTTTATATCAATCAGCCGTCTGTTCCTATGCGTCAAGACCCTTCTGTCAAAGCCGATGTGGTGTCTAGTGCGTATTATGGGGAAAATGTGCATGTGGTAGATGAATTTGGTGACTGGGTGATGGTTCATACTGATGTTGATTCCTATCCAGGTTGGGTGCCAAAAAATTCTGTATATAAGGCGGATCATAAGCTCTTTGTAAATACCCCTGTGGCGATGATTGCCCGGGCTAAAGCCTTAGTATATGATAGGCAAGATACAGTTCTTGGGCCAATTGCGGCTTTGCCGTTTGAAAGCCGTGTTGAGGTAGTGGATGCGACACACCCTCGCTGGATTGCTGTAAGGGGAGTTGATGGCACGCGCGCCTATATTCAGCGAGGAGATCTTGATTTAGACTATAGGCTCTATACACTTGAAGAAACCATAGCACTTGCTCATCAATTTATAGGCCTTCCATATACATGGGGAGGGCGTTCTAGCTTTGGGTATGACTGCTCGGGCTTTGTTCAGATGCTCTATCGCCAGATGGGTGTTTATCTCAGACGTGATAGCAAAGACCAAGCATCAGATGAAATGTTTGCTGCCGTTACTAAAGAAGAATTACAGCCTGGCGATCTTATTTTCTGGGGATTTGCTGAAGATGAAATCAAACACGTTGGATTTTACTTAGGTAATGATGAATTTATTCACACATCCGTGCGAGAAAATATGCCATGGGTGCGAAAAAGCCTGTTGACAGACCCAGAATGGCTGGGAGTAAGAGGTGGACAGTCCACCTATACCTATCGAACCTTTAGAAGTATTAAATCATGATTGCATTATCAAACCAACATGTAGGCGCACTTTTTGCCATAAGCTCTGGGCTCTGTTATGGGCTTGTAGGGTTTTTTGGCGTGAGCTTTATTGAGGCTGGCTATTCAGTATCCGCCATGCTTTTTTGGCGGTTTTTTGTAGCCACTGTTTGTGTGGGGGTAATGTTATTGCCTCAGATCAAGCAGGTATTTACTTCCGGCAGCCACGCTGTAAAGGCCTTTTTATATGGCCTGCTCTTTTATGGTACCTCTACAACATTGTACTTTATGGCAAGCCAGTACATTGGCACGGGCCTTGCTATGGTAATTTTATTTACCTTCCCGGCTATGGTGATGCTCATCAACATGGTAGTGTACAAGGCTACAATACGTAAAATGTATGTAGTAGCCTTTGGTCTTATGCTGCTTGGTATGGTGTTTTTGGTAAACCCTAATAGCTTTTCATTTGATCTTTATGGAATAGGCTTGGGAGTGCTTTCAGCGGTTCTTTATGCCTGCTATATTGCAGCATCAAAGCACATCAATTTATCACCGCTTGTATCAACGCTCATGGTATCAGCGGGCTGCATGAGCACAAGCCTCATACATTCAATAACCGAAAATAGCTTCAGGGTGCCTCAAGAGCTAGAAAGCTGGCTTTGGATTATAGCTATGGGCACAATCTGCACGGCAATTCCCATCCTGCTGCTCTTACAAGGCTTTAAATACATAAGCTCAGAAAAAGCATCGATGCTCTCAGTGTTAGAGCCGGTATTTGTGGTGTTTTTTGGGATTTTATTACTGGGAGAAGAAGTATCGGCACAAGAGCTCTTGGGCGTGTTCATCATCCTCTCAGGAGCCATGATGACCTTATTCATAGAAAGCTCAGTTAAACAGGCAGATAAAACAATTTAACAGGATCTAGCAGGATCAATACAAAAAGAATTCCTATTCATCCTTGTTTTTGTATTATCCTGCCAGATCCTGCCAGCGCAAGCGCATCCTGCTATGTGAATTCGTCAAGCATAAATAGCTTTCTCCGATTTTTCTAGTTCCATTTTTTGATTTGCTGTTCGCTTCAAAGGCCTATATTTATGGCCAACCTGCTATTCGTGGTCATACCCGTAGGTGTGCGCACAAGCTACTTATTCGAACACTAAAAAATGGGCGCTCTAAACTGTTAAGCGTGATGCATTTTTATGCTCACAAGGATACTGCACAGAGTCGCCCTAACTTACAAATCTTTCTTTTGGAACTTACTTTTTCTTACCTTTTAATTATCGTTTACTTTCTTAGGCTTTTGGCCTCAACAAGTTATTTCTTACCTCTCTGGAAGGCTGAGCATGAGACATTGCGCTGGCAATGGATCATGCTATGGTTGCCATCTCAAGCATGTATCTTTCATTATCTTTTTCATCTGTTTTAACTCGATATAGCTCTCCTGTTCTAAAACAAGAACGTATGCGCCCTATAAGCCTTCTTGCGATTCCAATAATAGCCTTTCGCTTCCCAACCCTCGTGGCAAGGCGTGTAAAAATCTCGCCTAGAGACATATCTAAAGTAATGGCCTTCCAGGCTGCTTGAACAAGTATTTTTCTCAGAATTGGCTTACCTTTCCTGGTAATATGTCCTTGTCGTACATGTTCTCCTGATGAGTGTTCACTTGGAGTAAGCCCCATGTAACTAAATAATTTTCGTTCATTGCTAAACTGAAGAGTGTCTTCAAGTTCGTTCGCTAGAACTCGTGCTGATGTAACGCCAATTCCAGGTACGCTGGTGTATATTCCCTCTAAGGCCTTATCTTCTTCAGCTTGCAATGCCATTTCCTCTTGGATCTCTTTTACTTTGAGATTCAAATGCAACCAAAGATCCATATACTGGTCTAAAGCAAATTTAAGTCCTTTTGGGAGGCTCATGTTCTTTAGTTCTTTAATCCATGTTACAGAGATCAATTGTTTGCTATCAGCTGCAATCATACCATGCTGATGTAGCAATGCCTTTATCTGGCAGGCTACACGCGATCTTTGACCTACAAAAGTGTCCCTGAGTCGTGTTACAGCTCTTTTATCTTCTCGTTCGGGTGTAGGAATATGTATTCCCTTAAGTCTGCCTTCATAAAGATGGGTTGCTATTTTCAATGAGTCTCTTTTGTCTGTTTTAACCCGATTTCCAGCGGCAACTTCCATGCTAGCTGCATCTACGATTATGTTTTCAATGCCTGCAGCTTCAAGAGTACGATGTAAGTGAAAACCACAAAATCCAGCTTCATAAGCACTTACGATCTTGGCCCCCACAAAATATTTCTGGGCATATGTTATCAACGTGGTTGGATTAGCTTTAAGTGTATCTCGTTTGATAACCACACCATCACAAATTGCAGTGACGGCATACGTTTTTTTATGAACATCCATTCCTAAAAACACCGTTTTTCCTGTATAGTCATACTTTCTCATTGCGAACCTCCTGTTTTTGGTTTTTGGTTTAAACTTTTATAAACCGGAGTGTTCGCTTCTTTCAAGTATTACCCGAAAGGCCCTAGGAATTCAGCATAGCAACTGTT
>JAJFUY010000130.1 GCA_021372185.1 Chlamydiales bacterium
ACAAAATTGAAGTTGAACTTCATTTTATACAAAAATCAGCTTTCTTACAAGAAAATTTATTGTTTTGACCCTAAGAGGTTGTGAAAAAATTAGAATCCTGGCGAGTTTGCTGATATTTTTTAGCAGATTTTAAAATTTAGCCCAGCCAGAACCGTCCAGGTGCCGGTTTGGGCGGGGGCTAAATTTTGAAAGATGCAAAAAAGATCGGCGAAATCGCCTGGATCTTTATTTTTTCACATCCTCTAAAGGCATTAATTCTTGGTCAAGCTGACTGAGGAAGTTTTGCAGAAATTGGGTACGCTTTTGGGCTTCTTGGCGGCCGCCTTCTGTATTCATCGTGCTAGACAATTTGAGAAGCTTGGTAAAGAAGTGATCAAGCGAGTAGCGTTTGTCATCTAATGGTCGATCTTTAGCCCATGGATCGTCGGGATGAAAGTAGCTTGCTCCCATCTTTGTACCGGTAGAAATCAGCCGAAATATACCAAGAGCCCCTAACGCCTCAAGCCTATCAGCATCTTGCAGTGCCTTACCGAGCATTGAGCGAGGGGTCGCCCCTCTACTATAGCTATGATCGATAATAGCCTCGCAAATTGTATCCACATCCCTAAATCCAAGGTCTATAAGAAGCGGCCGTGCTAGCTCTGCTGATAATGTAGAGGCCTTTGATGCCTCAGGATGGTTCTTTGGAAGGTTTACAACATCGTGGAGAAGTGCTGCGGCTATCGCACTCTCATCAAGAAAGCCTGACTCTCCAAAGGCAATTGTCCAGCGCGCCACTCGTAAAGCATGGCCCACATCATGGCCAGGGTCATCTAAAAGCCGTGGACGCACAAACTCTAAAATTTGCTGAAGCGCATGATTTGATTGCATTTGTAACATGGCTTATTGCAAAAATAGGGCTAATAATTTGGCCACTTTGTTTAGTGCATCTTTATGCATAATTTCATAGCCATGGGTATTTTCTACCGGAAAGCATAGTAGGGCAGCTTTTGCAGTTTGCCCTCGTAGCTGAGCCAAAGAAGCATCAGAGCCGTAGTTGCTAAAAATTGCAGTTTGTAGGGGTATATTATGTTCTTTTGCAAGCTGCATAAATCGAGTGTTGGAAGCCCGATCGTATAGGCTACAAGCATCTTGATACACTAAAATAGGATCAGAAGAGAGTACTGTCTGGTATTCTTTTGCTACTGGGCCCACATCAACTGCTATTGTTAAATCTCCAGGTAATGTTCGAGCAGCATATGAGGCCCCTACTACACCTATTTCTTCAGAGACTGATGCTACAAAATAGATATCTTGCTCAGGAGCGCCCTTTAACTGCTCTAAGGCCATAAGGCACGCAGCAATACTTGCACGATTATCAAAAAAATAGCCGGCAATACAGTCGTTAATTGTAAAAAGGTTTCTTTGGCATTTAGCCACAACAACACGAGTGCCTGCATGTACGCCATAACTTTTAAGTGTCTCAGGAGTTAAGCGAGTAATAACGCGCACATCTTCCCATGTAAGTGGTTCATTTTTACCACTATCTGCTCTTGGGAGCATTTTATTAGGAATTGGCGTCTCTGTTGTAGTGTGCACAGATCCAAAAGATAATGCGCCCCCAATAGTCTTGTTATCTCCCAACACCTCTACAGGACACTGCCCTAACACATTTGGATATAGCCCACCAAGCGGATCCACTCGAAGAGACCCATCATCATGTACACGCTTTACAATCATCGCAATTTCATCAAGGTGCGCCATCAAGCGAATAGCCGGCTTATCAGGATTTTTTCCCTTAAATTTTGCTATTAAGTTTCCAGCCGGATCAATCCAAGTTTCACAATTGAGCTTTTTTACATGTGCTTGAACTACATCACGAATTTCATCTTCCTGACCACTTGGCCCATGAGCCAGCAGCAATTCTTGCAACAGTGTATTCATTATTTTAGCACCTTTATATCAAGCCAAATGTAGCACAAGCATTCATTAATCTAAACACTCTTAAAACTCAGACCAAAGGCTCTTTTAGTTCTACAAAAAATACTGCAACCCTTTCCACATGAGAACGGATTGATTGTGGAACCAATCCGACCCACGCCAGGGCTGCCAAAAACTTCAAAAAATCAAAATGCTAAGAAATTGAACATTGTGTCCGTAAGCCTTCCACGTCAATTCTTATACAGGACAGAGTTTCTCTGCGTCTTTGAGCCTCTTGTTGCTCCTCTGCGTTAAAAATCATTTACACACAAGTGTATTAATAGATGCTTTGAACCTGTTTTCGCAAACCAGTGTGATTTTTTTCAAC
>JAJFUY010000135.1 GCA_021372185.1 Chlamydiales bacterium
ACAAGTATTACCAGCTCCAAATGAAAATGAGCCAGCCAAAGCAAAATACACCTTAGAAGAACAGGCTTTTCTTGGTGAGTTAGAGGCCTATGTACAATTAGCTCGTATTGTACAAGAAGATACACGTTATTTATTTGTAATAGATGAGATGATTAAAGCTTATATGAAAAAAAATAATGCTATTGCATTTCCAGTACATATGTCTCGGGCTACAGAGCTACTGAGTACTTTAGAATCATGGCAGTCTAATATTATGGACCGTATTGACCTTGATGCGGCAGATTTCGTGAAACCAAAACCGCTTTCTGAAAACTGCTTTTATCACCAGGTGCAAGAGGCTGTAAAATCTGCCCAGTGGACAAGAACACTAAAAGAAAGAGTGCTCTTTACACGTGTAGTACAACTTATTGTGGAGACCTATTTATCTTCAAATAACCATACATTACTTCCAGCTAACGTGTCGGACAAATTTGGGGAAATAACCGATAAATTGTGTGGAATCTTCGAGCGAGAGCTGCTTTCTAAAAATTTGCCCTATCTAACAGGCGACTAGTATCTTGTTTATTTTCTTGTAGTTGTAGCACCGTAACTCGAAACTAAAGACAGCTTACAGCCCCTCGTTGAATTCTCTTGCGATGCGCTCATCTTGCGAGACGTCCATTTCGATGTGATAGGGTATTTTTAGGCCGAGTTTATTCATGATATCTTGCTCCCAGAGCTCTTTAAGCTCACTGTTGAGTGCAAATGAGTCAGGATCATTAAAGTTCATTTTTGGAATGATTGTGCTTAGCTTTTCTATACACGCTTCTATACGCGCTTTATTAAACCATTACTTTAGAGAGTATTCATTGCCGTCTTGAGGGCGTGTGTCATGTTATTTAGCTCTTGGGTTTTTTTAAGAAGGTCTGCTGTGCTCATGTGGTCGGATTCACCGGAGGTGACTAATTCTTCGTTATAGGACATCTCTAAGTCTTCTGCAGCATTGATTGCCTGGCTCAAGAGTTCAGAGTCTGGATGTTGTTCAAGCGTTTCTTTTGCTTTTTCAAGTGTATTATTAAACTTTCTATAGGCCTTTTCATGCTGTAAAAGGTCTATTTTCGCAGTTATTACAGCGTTATCTAGTACTTTTTTAGCTGAGAGCAGGGCTTTTGTATGTTCTTGCAGCACTTTGGGGCTATCCACTTTGCTGTTTGCTGGTTTTTCAGAGAGAACAGTTTTTGACACCTCTTTTAATGCCTGTACGAGCACCTCTGATCCCCCTTCTTCATATTCTTGAGTTGCGGCTTTAAGAGATGTAACAAAGTCGTTGAGGGCTTTTTCGTGGGTGTCTTTACTTTTAATGATGCTTTTATGTTCAGCCTTAAGTAAGGCTGTGGCACTTTTGAGCTTGAGTGCGGCATTCAAGATATCCTTAGTGCTTGCTTTTTCAAGATCTAACGGTGCTTCAAGCCGAGATGCTTCTAGCTTGTGTGCGGCTAGTAGAGCTTTACTTTCCAATTGGGGGTTTTCTTCCATAACCATGTAGAGGTTTTGAAGTGCTTCAGTAAACTGCCCAGATGCCGTCTCATACAGGGCTTTAATTTCGTGTGGTTTTTGTGATAGAAGTGCCTCTTTCCAGTGCTTTAACGCACTTGGCTTATTGACAGGTGCATCCGGAGGTGATAGTGCTTCATTTGCTGTGGTTTTAATTTTTTCTAGTTTTTTGGCTGTCGGATTAGAGGTTGCCTTGTGGCCTCCCAAAACAGTTGGATCTTGATTTTCTTTGCCAACTTGGCCAACTTTGCCTTTTGCTGGCATCAAGTTGCCCGAAGTCTTGTCATCTGGTACGATAAACATGGGGTGCACCTAGTAAAAAATGCTATTTTTATTCTAATTTTACCATATATTAAATTTATGTTTATGTCAAATTTTGTGACTATTGATTTTTACTAGTATTATGTGCGAATATTGTTGAATGCTACCAACACTTTATCCATTTACTGCTCTAGAAACTGTAAAAACATATCAGGCTTTGCCCAATTCTGGTGCAAACGAAGAGGATGCAGCCTATATTACCTCACAATTTACCATAAGAAAGGCGCAGAGAATGGCGGTTGCGGCCTATCGCTTTGCTACGTCGCACACCTGGGAGGGAGAGGCAATAAGCACAAGACTGGAGCATGGCGTTGTAATCGTTTCTACAAAAGAGGGAAAAAATCTCTTTGTCTCAACTCGCGATAAGATTGCCTCTTCTGGAGTAGAAGGCTGGTCAATTAAAAAAATTGCCATGATAAAGCTTGATGTGAACGGCAGAGTTGTTCGCTCCAAAGGCAGCGTACAGGTGGCTGTGAAGTTATCTAAGCTTTATAATGAACAGACAAATAAACATGATATAATTGCACGACGACTCTCAACAATGCAAAAGTTTGAAGCCTCGCCCTATTTTCCCACAAACTATGGCTATGTCTTTCGCGAAGGGAAAAAGGGACGTAAGATCACTCTGTTTCAGGAAATGGCAATCATGGATCTTCTGAACTTTAACAATCGCTGTCATTCAATTACTGATTTTTCAAAGCTACAAAAGCTTCACTTCTGTAAGACAATGCTTGGGGCTATACGAACATTTGAAAACGCCAAGTTTGTTCATCGCGATATGAAGCTAGATAATGTCCTTGTCTTTTATAACGATGATCCCAAGGCAAAGACACGATATATCTTTAAAGTAGCAGATTTTGGCATAGCCTGTAGAACGGATGATAAAAATGATGTAGGATGTCTTCGGGGCTGTATTCCCTATTTCCCACCTCGATATATTGAGCACCTGGCTACCGGTTCTACAGAGGTTGTTTACAAAGACACATCTGGAGATTTCTGGGCGTTTGGCCTCATGCTCCACTCTATGGAACATGGAGAGATGCCGCCTATATATGAGGCGTTATCTGATGTAGAAGCCTCTGAGCGGTTGACTGAGACTTTTAATAGGTCTTTTCCCAAATGGAAAAATGCCTATGCCTCACTCCCCCCGCCTCCTGACAAAATTGAATCTATTGCCGACCTTGCTCAAGCAATTTTACAGCCAGAAAGTAGGCGCATCTCACATGCCAACGCTGAGTTAGCCTGCGATCAACTGCTACTAAAATGTAATTACTAACAAAAAAATAAGGGGTGAAACTATGAGTTATGCATGTGAAACTGCTGTGCAAGTCAAATTCTGGGGGATTCCAATTGCTTTTGGTGCAAGTAACCCAAGAGTGCAAGCTATTTATAATTTAGACCAGCATCCACTTTCTTTAACAATGAAAGGCGCGGCTATTGGTCTACTCTTTAAGGCGGCTTGTGCTATTCCTTCTTGTCAGCCAATTACCGAGGCAATTGGGCGAGCTGTAGAATCCCTACCTTATGTTTCAGATGCCTGTGAAATAGTTGGGACAGATATTGTTATTGCTGTAGCATTAGGTACAGCTAGCGCTGCCTATAAGTTACTAGAAGGTTATAAAAACAACTATGGAAATGAGTATTTTCAAGGCGATACGTCACTTATTAACAATATGATCACTCTTATTACAGGCCGATAAAAACGCTACAGAGTATTGGAATCTAATCTTTACTTATTACGATTCCTCAAATAAATCATTCATTGTAATTTGCACATCTACCACACCAGTTTCCGCTGCATTATTTTTTACTCCATAGGTTGTGATAAGAGTTAAAAAAACACTTTTTTTCGAGTTTGTTTTTTCGATAAAAATATTCTTCTTGGCACGAAGTTCTGCTGCATAGTCTTTATCAATTACAAATTCATCATGTGAGTACTTGATTTCGCACAGATTAATGCAGTTATCTGCTCGATCTATTAGTAAATCAATCTGTACTCCCCTTTCGTGGCTCTCCTTATCCGGTCTATAAACCCACTGAGATTCATATGTCGAGACCCCGCTGATCCCTAAGGCATCTTTAATTTTTCGAATATGTTTCATGCACAATCCCTCAAAGGCATATCCAGCCCACGCTCGCCCTGCAGGGGTATTGCCCATCTTTAACCAAAAATTCTCATCAACGCCACGTAGGTCTAAGCTTCTGGCGTGCGCTATCCATTTTAAATAAAAAAGAGAGTATTCATCCACAAGTCTAAATCTGATGTCTTTTTTCTTTTTACCAAAAGTACTCATCGGAGCTATAAAACCAGATGCCTCAAGCTCATCCAAAATAGTATTAATCCCTCCGCCGGAAGAAATTCCAGTAGTTTCACAAATTTGGGTTTTTGTTAATCCAGCTGATTTTTCAGAAAGTGCCTTCACAATGCTAATATGACGAGAGTGGTTTTCAAACAACGATGAATAGAGTTCATCAAATTCCTTAAAAAGTGGTCCGTCAAAACAAACTTGGCTCACTATTTGCAATGAAGATTGCCCTTTTTCCACGAGTGTAAGATATTTTGCAACTCCTCCTATTGCCATGTATATGTCGATAAGTTGTTTGCGGCTCAATTCAACGCCACGACTAACGAGAAATTTTTCTGTTTCCTCTAAATCAAAAGGCAAAAGACGGATTTGAGCCGTTAGGCGCCCATGAAGACCGCCTTTGTTGCGAATGACCTTCTTAATCATCCATGATGCGGCAGACCCACAGACAACAAGGATAACGCGCGGGTCATCAGACATATACCTATTCCAAAAATGGTCAAGAGCCTGAAGAAACCCTGATCGAGGAGTAGCTAGCCATGGTAACTCATCAAAGAAGAGCACGATTCGCTCTTTTGAGGTGATTTTCTCTAGCATTATTCTTAGTTGATTAAATGCTTCAAACCAATCGGATACCTTAGTTGCAGGCTCAATACCAAACACACGTGAAAATTCTATACGAAAGCTCTGGAGCTGCTGTTTTAAAGTTCCGTCCTTGATTCCAGCCAGTTCAAAGTAGAGTCCTTTTTTCTTAAAGAATTGACGGACTAAAAAAGTTTTTCCTATGCGCCTACGTCCATAAATGGCCAAAAATTCCGGTTGATTCGAGTGATAAATCTTATCTAATAGCTTAAGCTCTTTTTGTCGTGCAAAAATTTGCTCCATAAAACCCCCAGACTTTTCGCTAATTATACACTATAAGTTGCGGAATCACAAGAAAAAAGCACGATTCCGCGAAATATAGCCTATAAGTTGCGGAATCTATAAAATTTATATGGTTTTCGCAACTTATAGGACATATTTCGCGGAATCACATGCCCGACAATAATAAACCAGTGCTTATTTCGAAAGACGTTTATTTGCTCAATAGCTCTTGATTTGTAGCCTCTATAGCGGAGTTGAGAGCAGCATAGACAGTTGAATATACATTGTATAACTTATCCAGCTCTTCTTCGGAAAAAGCATAGTTTGGATAGGTCAAATTGTTGCCTATGTATGTAATGCATTTGGCTTGCTTATAGACGATGGTAGCGTCATTTTTATCTACCGCCTCTTCAACCTTTACTTCTCGTACTTGATACGAACCTCGGATGGTGTCCGGTAAGAATGTCGTTTTTGCAGTACTTGGAAGTATTTCAAGAAAAACAGCATCATCCATGGGCTTAACTTCATTCATATGAGCAAATAGAAGCAGGGAATGTTTGTGTATTTTAATATACGAGTCAATCTGCTTGCAATCTTGAGGAATCTCCCCTGTAGCTAACGCGTCAAGGTCTTTGAAGCATTGTTCAATCTCTTTAAAAATAGTGGCAGTATCGTCCTCACGATCTTTGAGCTTTTGTCCATACAGAAGCATCATGGCCACAATTTTTCTTAAAGAGCGTTTCCACGTTTGATTGTCATTAGTCGTCTCTACTGTATCAAGCATCTTATCAACCGTCTTCCAAGACCTTGCCTGGCGTAA
>JAJFUY010000171.1 GCA_021372185.1 Chlamydiales bacterium
GGGCTCTCCTTCCGGAATTGCTTTGAGGTGGTCTTTGATTAAGGCTATAGCTTTCATAACTTTACTATAACGTGTTTTCTGTTATTTTGTCACGTTTTTTTGTATAAAACGTGACAAAATGGGACAAAGCTGTAAAATGAGGGGGGTAAGTTTTTATATGTAACTTATCCGAATGGTGTTTGCTTTTGATTTTTGCTTAGTGGCAGAAAAGCGTTCAAGTTCGCGCGTGCTTTGTACGTGGGTGCCTCCGCAGGGTTGTGGTGGGTAATGGCCGAAGCTTACGATGCGCACAGAATCGCTACCGGTAGGATAATTTCTTTGTGGGCATAGCTCGAGTAGACTCTCAGGAGTTACCCACGTTGTGGCAATGGAGTAATAACGTCAAGTTCTTCTGATATTGATCTTTTCATTTGTTCCTTCAATAGCATGGCGCGATATCCTAAAAATGGCGCGATTTAGGTCTTTGCTAGTCCAGAATTAAAAAGGGGGGCGGCCATCCAAAAAACAGTTCGCGCTTTATTGATGATACTGCATAATGCGTGCAGATCTACTGGTGGTATACTATGAATGCATTAGGTAGCTTTGCTAAATTTGAGCGTTTGATAGAATGTGCCCTTGAGGATGAGTCCTCATTACAGGTAACAGATTCAGAGGTTGAAGATCCATTTACTGACTTAAGGGCATTTACAGCTCTCTTTATGAAACCTGGAAAAAACAAGCTGCCAAGACCCATTCGGAGGTTAGATACTTGGGTTCGCGATAACCAAGACGAGATGTGGGTGCAAAAGACAAGCAAAGGACATCTAGAACTTAAGTACGATCGACCGCAGTTAATTAAAAAATTCGCAAGGCAAACAGATGGATTTCGTAAAATTGTAGGCTACGAGAACGCACTACGTAAAGTGCAAAATTTTGAACGCTGTCTGATGTCAGTAAAACGCAAACTTGTTGTTTTGCAAACTACGCATGGCTCGGACAAAATTAAACGAATAGGATTTGAAAATCCAGATAGTGTTTTCAAAAAGTAAATAGTAAAGGTGGATCATGAATGTCTCACTATTATCAGGAGTTGGCAAAGAAATATTTGATTGCCGCTCAAATACCTGGGCTCAGAAATTAAAAGAGTGCTCGGCTGAAACTATTGTGTCTATCATAAAAACAATTTCTAGTAATGCTGATGATAGAGTCTGGAAGTTTGCGGGTAGAGCATTAAATGAGCTTTCTATAAGAAGCTGGGCTAAAAAGCATCCAGAAGAACTTGAAGGGTTTAGAGATCTTTTCTGTGAGTTATCAAGAATGTGTTTTGCATGCACAGCGTATGGAGCAGAAACCGCAGGTCTTGTTACTAAAAACAAAAAAATACACCCCCATCCTGAAAAAACGAAAAAAATTGAGAAAAAATGGAGCGAAAGCGAGACTAAAAGCAGCTTAGAATCCTTTATTTCTGATTCATCTTCACTTAAGTCTTTAAAAGACCAAAGTGTCACCTACTTGCGCTCTAAAGAACGCAAAAACTACAACGTAACTTTTTCTGATCGTGGTATTTTAGTAGGAGGTATTGAGCCAGAGGATGGATCATATATTTTTGCTCTTGGTAAAGATAAAAAGAAGAAAATGCTCTTAGTGGGTAAAAAAGTACGAGGTGCGTTTCATCACACTTCTTTTTTTGCGGGAGCGCCAGTATTTTGCCCAGGAAATATGACAATTCAAAAGCGCCAAATTGTAAAAATTAAACTATCAAGTGGTCATTATAAGCCTCAAGCAAAACAAGAAAAGGTACTAAGAGAGTTCTTAAGCTTGCCCAATAACCTGGGACAAGCTGCTGTTGGGCTGGTCATCGAAAGTAAGAAAATTAAGTAAAAGGGAGGTACCAGTGATTGCGTTTCATAATCTCGTACAAGATTATTATACTGACTTGTTAGGGTATCATTTGCAACTGAAATAATTTTACTTTCCCTGGATAAGATACTGGTTTTGCACGACGTTGCCGCCAAAATTAATAGAATTTTCTAGAACAGCATGTTCTATTGAAGGAAGGAGTATACCAGAACCAATCTCTTTGGGGAATACTGTAATGATAGC
>JAJFUY010000177.1 GCA_021372185.1 Chlamydiales bacterium
GACAGGCATCGAGTGCGACGACTTCTGTTTCTTCAACGGCTCGCTTTTCTGCTCCCACGACTTTTTGGATCAATCCTATTTGACGAGGAGGAAAATCAACGGAGAAAAAGAAGTGCAAAGCCTGTTGATCGACCGGGCGACAGGAATTGAAGCAGTCAATGGCGTTCTGACGGCGAAGACAGCGTCTGACTTCTACGTGTTCGATGCAGATCTCAATCTTGTGCACAAAAAAAATGCGATAGTAGATGAACTCCTCAGACAGGTGCCTCGCGTCTTTACAAAGTGTGAAAAAACGATACAGATACTTGAAGGGCGACCAGATGAGTGGAAAAAGTATATCGGGCGCATTCGAGCCAGAAATGTACTTTTTACTGAACTTGATAGGCTTGCCGCTAAAGAGCAGATTACAGCGGATGATATTGAAAGGGCAGAACGTATTGCTTCTCAAGCGAACTTTATGCTCTATCACAATGCCTTTTTTGACCTTGCAGAACTGTTAGCAGAAAAGCCGGGTTGCCGAGAAGCTGCCTTAGATATGTATGGATTGGTGGTACATGCCTCGTGTCATAGAGAAAGAATATACGAAACACTTGCACCTGCCTATCGAGAGTTAGCGCGTGAGGTAGATGGTGAAGATGCTTTGCGCCTTATAAAAAAGGCGCTCCAGGTGGCCTTAAATATGAAAAAGTCTGATCGCGAGCAGGCAATACAGCAGATTGCTTCTGTATACCTTGGTCAGAGTGTTGAAGAAAAAAGAATTGTCCCGCAACACACTTTTGACATAATTTCACAAGCAGAACATATCCCCGCTGAATGGGTGCTGCAGGAGTTTGACCGCATCAAAAAACGGCTACGCCTTGAAGCTGAAGTAGAGGCTCTCAAAGCCCAAAATACTGCTCTTATCAGGTGCCAAGACGAGCTGTTTACTAAACTTCAAAAACAAGAAGGCAACAAATGACAATTCAGCCTATTAACAGCGCAGCTCCCATACCACACAGCTATACGGCGGAAGAGTATTGTGATATGGTAATAAAAGGCGATCTTTCTGTGTTAGATATGCTTTCAAAGCGAGAGCTTTTTTCAATAAAAATAGAGGCTTCTGGCCTCAAGATACCTCTTATTGGTTTGTTGTTGAAAAACAAAAACCCCCAGTTTCTGGAGGAAGCGTATAGCAAGTTTTTAGATGCACTTTCATTTGACGAATGCATGACCCCTGTTTTTGGTGAAATCCCTCTTTTTGTGTTTCTGGAAACGGAATGTCTGAAGCGCACTTGGGATAAATTTAGATCGTATATAACACCTGAGCTCCTTCTACGACCACTTGTGGTGCAGTCAGTTCAAGTGAACATAGCACAATGTCTGTTCATCACGCCAATTGCTCTAGATGTGTGGAATGTGGTAGGCGACTATATATGTCTGGATGATATTGTGGAGATATTCGGTAAAGGAAAATACTCACTGCTTGAAGAGCTATTATATAGATCTGAACCACATTACCCTTTTTTAGACGTAATTTTCACCAAATTTGCAGAGCAATTCAGTGGCGCGTTTTTCTGTAGAGAGTCTGATCAGAAAACATTGGGAGATCGCCTTATTGCTTTGAGCACAGGTCACCCGCAATATCTTTTTGCTGTGTTGGAAAAAATACCGCTTTTAGCTGGCTTTACTAATTACGGGATCAAACAACTTATTACAGCTAGTATCCTGCATAGGCCCGATCTTTTCCCCACGTTGCTAGAAAGGCTTTGCACTGAAGCACCTTCCCATTTGGCCCATGTAAAGTGTGATGATACTACATGGCAGCGATTTCATGCCACAGTAGAAAACAAACCTGTTGTGGTGGCGCTGTTTATGCTTGTGTGTGGTAAATTTTCTGAATTTGAGAAGTGCGTTATGCAATCTACTTTGCAGCTTGTTTTTACCGATGCTCAGCTTGGATATATTGTACGATTTCCTCAATATATTGTCACAAAAGCAAACAATGAATTTGTGGTAGATTTGATTGAATGTTCAAAGCAAACAGAGCTTTCAAGATTTGATGTAGAGCGCTTAGAAAAATGTGCAGAGAAAGCCAGCGCTTTAGGCTGTGTTAACGTGTGGTACTTGCTGGGCAGGCTGTTAGAGCGCTATCCTTGTTTTGAAACAGATAGCCTTAAGGTTTTTAGTCAAGTGCCAGAAGGGTCGCCCTACTACTATCAGTACGTGCTTCTTAGGCTGCAGTCTGGGTGTTTTTCTCGAGCTTTTACAGGTCCTGAGGCCGATAAAAGGCTGCTTTTAGAAAAATCACTAGGCTTTGCCCTAAAATTGCCGCAAAATGGGCAAATAGCAACAATGACACAAGCAGTTCAAGAAATTGCCTCATACTACGTAGGTATTGCAAAAGGCGCAGGTTCTTTAGAGAGAGGAGTTGTACCTCAACACATCATTGAGAAGATCGGTAGAACTATAAATCCCCAAACACTCTTTTCTCTATTTGACGAGATAAAAGCCGAGCGAGCGCTTGAAGCACAAAAGCAGCTTTTACTTGCAGAAAATCAAAAGCTTTCCCGACAGATTTCATTACTTGAGATTTCCCTTGATTAGGGAAAGTTGATTGGCTATATTTCCTTATTCAAGGGAAATATAAGCATGCGAAGAAGTGGAAAAACATGGATTCTCTATCAAAACATCCATAAGATGCTGTCACAAGGAGTTGATCGCCAAAGAATTGTATATATAAATTCTGAAGATGAAAGTGGAAGTTTCTGTTGTGTTAGAGGTAGCTAAGTTGTTTTGAGTCAGTAGAAAGATTCAAGCTATGAATAACCTATTTATAGAAGAAAAAAGCGCCTCAATCCTGCATCCAAAGCCCTTTACTGCCGTGCTTTTACAAAGTAAAATAAATCTCGACAGATTCGTCTCTTGGGGACAAAATTTGAAACAATAACTTTACAAAAATGGGGTGTTTTTGGTATAATTTTGGTACTATTATAGGGGTTGAAGTTATGAAAAAGAAACACATGCCTCCCACTCTTTTAGCCTTTTTATTGCATTTTGCTGGCAAATACTGGTTTTATCTCTCTGGGATTGTCTTAGTGGGCATTTTTTGGGCCGCTAACGTCTCCCTAACGCCCTATACTATTAAGCTTATTGTTGATGCGGTTACTGATGCAGCGCCGGGCGATGACCTCTTTGCCATAACTTTAGTCCCTGTAGCTATTTATATAGCCTTAAGCATGGGCGTAAACATTGTCTATAGATGGTATGACTGGCTATGCCTAAAGACCTTCCCTGACATGGAAATGCGCATCAAAAAAAAGATATTTTCACATATAGAAAGCCACTCTTTTAGCTTTTTTCAACAAAACCTCACAGGCAGCCTTGCCAATAAAATTAATGACCTTTCTAAAGGCACCGGCAAGATTATTTTGGAGACTATCGACTACTTCTTTGCTCGTGGCATGGGGCTTTTGATTGGCATGTACACTATGTACACCGTACACCCAAGCTTTGCTGGTATTTTAGGGCTTTGGAGCGTGATCTTTTTTGCAGCATCAATTTATCTTTCACAAAAAGCTAAAAAGTATGCCGAAGACTTTTCTGAGGCAAGAAGTACTGCCGTTGGTAAAATTGTAGATAGCCTTGGCAACATCTTTAACATTAAGCTGTTTGCTCGTGAGCGCTACGAAAAGCGCTACCTTCGTGGCTATTTAGATGAAGCCTCAGAAATTAACCAACGCAGCGAATGGTATTTGCTCAAAGTAAAAGCCTTTTATTCTCTTTCAATTACTTTGCTCACTATAGGTATGCTGTGGCTATTACTCTATGAGCGCTCTTTGGGGGCAATTACAGTGGGTGATTTTGCCTTAATTTTAACGCTCAATATGTTTTTGATTGAAGAGCTGTTTTTTATCTCAGGCCAGCTTGTTGACTTTACTGAAGAACTTGGCACATGCTCACAGGCACTTGCTGCTGTATCCACAGGCCATGAAATTGTTGATGCCCCTGGTGCTTCTGTACTTGTCGTAAATAGAGGTGAAATCGCCTTTGAAAATGTAAACTTTACCTATAAAAAGGGCAGGCCTCTTTTTGCTAATAAATCTATTACCATCAAGCCTGGTGAAAAAGTGGGCCTTGTAGGCTTTTCAGGTAGCGGTAAGAGTACATTTGTAAATCTTATCTTGCGCTTTTTTGATGTTGATGAGGGAAGTATCTGTATTGATGGCCAAGACATCTCAAAGGTAACTCAAGAGTCACTAAGAAGCCAGATTGCGGTGATTCCGCAAGATCCAATCTTATTTAACCGCAGCATTTTAGAAAATATCCGCTACGGAAGAATAGATGCGACAGATGAAGAGGTAATAGCCTGTTCAAAAATTGCCCATTGCCATGAGTTTATAGAAAAAATGCCTCAAGGGTATAACTCACAAGTAGGTGAGCGTGGTGTAAAAATATCAGGCGGCCAAAAGCAAAGAATAGCTATCGCGCGCGCTATCTTAAAAAATGCTCCAATCTTAATATTAGATGAGGCAACAAGTGCCCTTGATTCAGTAACAGAAGGCCATATCCAAGAGAGCTTGAACCATTCTATGAAAGATAGAACAACGCTCGTAGTTGCCCACAGGCTATCAACACTCTGCCACATGGATAGAATATTAGTATTCCACCACGGAAAAATCGTAGAAGATGGCTCCCACAGCCAGCTACTAGCCCTAAACGGCCAATACGCCAAGCTCTGGAACATGCAAGCCGGCAGCAATCCCAAAGACGAAAAACGTTACGCCACCCCCAAACCCCA